>JAICPP010000138.1 GCA_025929805.1 Gemmatimonadales bacterium
AAGTCCCTTGCCACCTCGTGCGCAGGCTGGCCGCTCCGACGCGCAACTGCCGCTACATCTTCGTATTCCGGCTTTACTCGAGGTCCGTCCGGACCTTCCAGGACCTTGACTCGAACGACTGTTCCGTCCGCTGAAGTGACCTCCACTTCTCTCCGGGGCAAGGTCACCCGCTCGGCGATCTGCCGCCGAATACCCGCGGTGGTGCTGTGTCGAAACAGCGCGGCGGCCACGGGATCCGATTCGAGCGGTGCGGTCACTTCGATCCGAAAACCGGTTCGCCCTTTTTTCATGTGGGTTGCCCAGACCTGCACGTCAAGCGCGCCGGCGGTGAACAACGCTTCTCGCATCGGCTCCAGATACTCCGGACTGAGGTCGTCCAGATCGGTGGAGAGGAGAACCACTTCCGCCGCCTCGGCCGAGCTCAACGCGACCGTGAGCCGCAAGGCGTTGGGGTACTCCGATGGGTTTCTGCCTCCAGCCCCCCAGGCTCCCGCAGCGATCGCCCGCCAGCGGGTCGGCAGGGAACCGGACGAAAGCACTCGGAGGAGCACTGCTCCAGTAGGAGTGGTCGCCTCTCCACTGATCGGGCCATTGGGCGCTACCTCGATACCCTCCAGCAGGATCGAGGTGGCGGGAGCCGGCACTGGCATGGCGCCGTGTGCCGCTCGGACCCATCCTGATCCGATTGCCACTGGTCGGTTGTAGATCTCCGTGATGCCAAGCTGCTCGAAGCCTTCAATCCCCGCGACGATATCGACCAGCGCATCCACCGCCCCTACTTCGTGGAGCGGAACCTGGTCCGCCGGCATGCCATGAACCTTGCCCTCGGCTTCACCCAGCAACTGGAAAGCGCGCACCGCACGGTCCCGCACCCAAGCCGAGAGATCCGCCTTCCTGACGAGGTCGATCAGAGACCCAATGTGGCGATGAGGACCGTGATGATGCGGCTGATCCGGGAGCTCCTGCAGCTCGCCGGGGAGGACCACGTTGACCTTCGTCGCCTTGATACCACAGCGATCGACCAGTTCGACGTCCAACCTGACCTCGGGAAAACCCAGACGGGCAGGAACCCGGCGGAGCCAGTCAGTCGGTGCTCCTGCAGCCACCAGGGCCCCCAGCAACATGTCTCCGCTGATTCCCGCAGCCGGGTCCAGAATGGCAAAGCGTCCATCAGACATAGACTTAGAATATACGCGGGTAAACGGGTGGGCGGATAGGCGGGTGAGCGGATGTAACGTACGGGGCACGCGGTCACCTGCTTACCCGCTCACCTGCTTACCCGCGTACCGTCTTCAAATGATCCAGGATTCTCTCTGCCTGACGAACCGAGAAGCCGGGAACCGAGGCCAGTTCGGCCACTGAGGCGGATCTCACTCCGGCCAGGCTGCCAAATCGTTCCAGGAGCCGCCTCCGCTTGGTGGGACCGATCCCAGGTATGCTGAGCAGCTCCGAGGTGATCGTGCGCTGAGCTCGACGCTTTCGGTTATACGCCAATCCGAACCGATGCGCCTCGTCCCGGGCCCGCTGAAGCAGGCGCAACGCCGGGCTGCGGCGCGACAGCCGCAGGCTCTCGGTGCGGCTGGGCAGGAATACCTCTTCTTCCCGTTTGGCCAGGCTGACGATCGGTAGATCCGGGAAGCCGAGCTGAGTCGCTACCGACAACGCGGCACTGAGTTGACCCTTGCCCCCATCGATCACCACGAGATCGGGAATAGGCTGCTGCTCGTCGCGCCGGCGGATCAGATAACGGGTAAGCACCTCCTGAATCGCCGCGTAATCATCCTGCTGACCAATCCCCTGGATCTTGAACTTGCGGTATTCGCTCTTGCGGGGTCGGCCGGCCTCGAACCACACCAGCGAGCCTACCGTGTCTCGCCCCTGGTTGTGAGAGATGTCAACGCAGACAAAGCTGCGGGGTACCGTATTGAGACCCAGGTCTCGCCCCAGGGCGTAGACCGGATCCTCGGCCCGCTCTTCCGTCTCGAATGATTCGATGCGGAGGCTCTCGAGCAGGTGCATGGCGTTCTGGTCGGCCAGCGCCAGCCACCGCTGCGCAGTGCCCCGTTGAGGCACCGACCAGTCGGTGCCGGGGAGAAGCTCCCTGACGGTATCCCATTCCTCCGGCGGGAACGGGACCACGAGCCGGCGTGCTCGATCCTGGGCCGGCACATAATACCGAACCAGGAATGCGCTCAGAACCGCGCTGTCTGGCTCCTCCTCCACGCCTTCGAGGAAACGGTGCTCGCGTCCCACGACCCGTCCGCCGCGCACTCGGATGAGCACACCCACCGCATCGTCCCCGTCCCGGGCATAGCCCACCACGTCGGCATCTCCGGTTCCCATGATCTCGACGCTGAGTGGCTCCTCTAAACGGTCGAGCCAGCGCAAGGCGTCTCGCAGTTCCCTGGCCCGCTCGTAGTCCTCTCGCTCGCTTGCCTCCAGCATGGCCTCGCGTACCCGAGCTCGAACATCCTGGGTTCGCCCCTCGAGGAAATCGACCACGTCTTCGACCATGCGCTGGTACTCGGGCAAGTCGTGCCACCCCATGCAGGGGGCACGACAGCGTCCAATGTAGTAATCCAAGCAGGGCCGCTCGCGGCGTTCTTCAGGGAGCCTGTCCTGACAGCTGCGGACGGTATAGAGACGGCGAATGATGGCGAGGGTCCGGCGCAGCTGAGCCACGTCGGTATAGGGGCCGAAATAGCGCGCACCGGGAATGTCCCGCTTGCGAGTCACCAGCACGCGGGGGAAGGGCTCTCCCAATGTCACCGCAATCGAGGGATAACTCTTGTCGTCCTTGAGCCGGACATTGAATCGGGGACGATACTCCTTAATGAGGTTATTCTCGAGGATCAGCGAACCCGGCTCGCTCGGCACAACGATAGTCTCCACGTCCGCAATGAGCCGCTGAAGTACCCGGTTTCGTGGGCTATCGGGGAAATCACTCGCGAAGTAGCTCCGGACTCGGCTGCGGAGTCGCTTGGCCTTGCCGACATACAGCACCTCACCGTCCCTACCCCTCCACAAGTACACACCCGGCCCTTCGGGAAGCGTGTCGAGCTTGCGCTGGAGTACTTCTGGAATGGTGGGAGTAGTCACGGTGATCTCGATAGACAATTCACCACAGACGCACAGAGGACACAGAGGCTACGTTAAACACTGTTATTCCGTGCTCGCCTGGCGAGTACGAGGACTGAATTTTAGGTCGTTATCTCGGTGTCCCTTCGCTGCGCTCAGGGCGGGCTCTTCCTCCCTCGGCTTAAGGCCATGGTTGCCCTCAGCCTCTACGGGACCACTTAAATCGGCTCAACAGGCGTCGGGATTCAGGAACCCCGAGCTCTGCGGTGATCGCGAAGTAGGCAATTCCATACATGCCCAGGGAAAATAACGCAACGACGAGGGGGTGCCGAAGCTCCAACGCCAGCTTTACGACTCCTCCAGCGATCGTGGCAGCGGCCGCGGCGCCCCACAGCCGCGCGAGAAGCGCTCCGGGGAGTCGGGTAGAGCCGATCCGGCGACTGAGCACTTGCCGGAGGAGCAAGAATTCAGTCCAGGCGGCAAGACTCGACGCCACGGTAAGACCCACGGCACCCCATCGCTGCTCGAGGCCCAGCCAACCGGGGAGAGGAACTGCAAACAGGTAGCCCAGCAGTATGCTGAGGACAACTCGGGTCACCGCAAATCGGAGTGGGGTCCGGGTGTCCTGAAGGGCATAGAACGTCGAGGAATAGAGTCTGCCCCAGGTGGAGGCGAGCAGGCCTATGGAGGAGCCCGCCAGAATTGCCCACACGTACAGCGTCATGTTCCGCGAGAACGCGCCGGACTGGTAGAGTGCCGCGACAATCACATCCCCGAGCGCCAAGAAGGCGACGGCGGAGGGGACCACAAAGAGAGCGATCTGCCGTAGAGCCCGGGTAAGACGAGCCCGCAGCTGATCGGCGATCTCCATTTGCCCGCCGGTGGCGCGGGACATCGCGGGCAACTCGGCCGCGGAGACCGACATCCCGAACAGGCTGACGGGCAGGGTGTAGAGCACCTGGGCATACGAGATTGCGGCCACGGCGCCGGTGGGCAGGAGGCTGGCCAGGACCGTGTCCACATAGGCGCTTATCTGTACCACTCCACGCCCGATGAATACTGGAACTGCGTTGCGCACCACGGAGCGGGCGGCTGCAATCCCCCGGCGCGCGAAAGGCGCTACTCTCCCCAGCAGCCGGAGCGCCGGGGCAAGCTGGACGCCAAGCTGCAGGGCGCTCCCGGCTACTGCACCCCAGGCGGCAAGTTGAGTCAGCCGGTAGCCGGAGGTCTCGTCCCCGGCCGCGAGGAGCGTCCCGATGATGGCCAGATTCCAGAGCACCGGCGCGGCATAGGAGAGAAAGAATCGGCCGTGGCTGTTGAGCACGCCGAGACACCAGGCCGAGAGGACCAGCAGCCCCGATCCGGGAAACAGAATCCGGACCAACCGGATCGTTGCCTCTCGTTTCTCGCCGTCGAAGCCTGGGGTAAAGATGGTCACCAGGGCCGGCGTGATGAGGATACCGAGAAGAACGACTACCGCGGTACCTAGCGCGAGAAGGCTGCCAACCGACGCTGCCATCCGGCGGGCTTCGTCCCGATCACCCTGGCTTAAAAGCCGGGAATAGGCCGGGATGAAGGACGCGGAGAGGACTCCCTCGCCGAAGAGGTTCTGAAGGAAGTTGGGGATCTTGAACGCTGCGTTGAACGCATCTGCGGCTGCGGAAGTGCCGAGATAGTGAGCGAGAGCCCGATTCCGGACCAGTCCCAGAATCCGGCTGAGCAGGATTCCGGCGGCGACGGTCGCCGCTGGCCGACCTAACCGGCCGGTCAGGGAGTTTGCGGTGGTGGGAGGGTTGTGCGCTGCGAGGGTTCCTCCAGCAAGCGTTGCAGAAAGGCGTTTTCGTCCTGCAACGTTTGAACACTACGCGCCAAATCGTCGACTTCGGCTTCCAACAGCTCGACCTTCTTGGCCAGATCTGACAGTGCTGGGGAGGCTTGCTGAGGTCCCTCGAGCCGGCGCGCCAAGGCACGGCCGATCGGAGAGTCCACCACTATGCCAATGATGGGAATGAGGAGCGCAATAATGAGGATAAGCGCAATCACCGACATTAGTCGAGTCTACGATGGATCCAGTGCCCCTTCAAGGGCTGCCGCGTACCACGCTTCCATGGTGTCGGCCAGCTCGCTCGCCAGTGAGGGGCCGTACCGGGCGTGGAAGGTCGCGATGGTGAGCACCCGTTCCTGGGGTTGATTATCGGGCAGGATCAGAGTCCTGGCCTTGGTGATCTGGCCTAGCTCGATCTCCTGCCGGCGCTTCAAGTGTTGCACCAGCTTCTTCTCCGTTTCCTTGAGCCCCGCCAGGGCCTGGTTCTTGGTGCCTTGGACCGCCCGGGTGAGCGTGGGATCGATGTCCGCGGCACTGCGGGCCAAGGCCTCGTAGCCGGATTGCAAACTCTCGCGCAACGAGCGGAGCGCCCGGGAGGCCTCCTCAGGCAGTTGCGACCGCACGAGGCGTGATTCGAGCGCTCCTCCAGGCTCCAGCAGATCCTCGAGCTCGATGTTGAACTTTTGTGATACCCGGTCCACCCGGGGCTCCACCAGAATTCCAGACCAGCGCGGAATCACGACCTGGCGCGGCACCCGCATTCTTTCGTACACGGGATGGGTGAGCGCCAGGTAGCTGAGCTCACTCGGGCCAGCGAGGTAGGCCACGGTCGGTAGCAGCGCGCTTTCGACCACCGGCCGCAGGAGCACGTTGGGTGAGAGCCGCTCCGGCTCGTCGGCCGCAATGCGCTGGAGCTCCTCCAGACTGTAACGCTCGTGGCTTCGCCGAGTCGAAAAGCCGCCATTCTCGACGAGGAGGCGGTCGCGTCCAAGAGGGCCTTCCAACATCACCAGGGTAGCGTTCTCTCCTACCGGTACCCCCGGATCTACTCCCATGTCGCGCAGATCGACCGTGCGCTGAGCCAGATCTCGGTCCAGCTCGCTGGCCAGACCGAGTGCCCGGACGAGGTATCGCGCCGCAGCCCGCTTGACGGCCGGGTGGGTGCTCTCCAGGCAAACGATCCCGACCGGAGCCAGCAATTCGGCAAGTGCTCCGGCAAAGCTGCCGGCCAGCGTGGCCTCAGTCCGGTAGTGTCTGCGCAACCAGTCCAGGGTTTGTTCGCGAAACGCTGAAGCCGGGAGATCCTTGGCAAGTTGATCCAGGATCGAGCCGATCTCGGGCCCGAGTGGCTGACGGTACAGCGGAGTCAGGGGAGCATCCGGGAGGCGGGGTGGGAGAGCGACCTTGCGGAGCTCTCCTTCGGCGGTGACCCAAGCCGCGTAGCTGGCCTCGGTGAAATCGTGATCGTCACCCGCGATCCAGAAGACCGGCACCACCGGCCGCTGCCACTGCCGCTCGAGAAGACGGGCAAGCGCGGCAGTGGAGAGAGCCTTGTAGATCGTGTAGAGTGGGCCGGTGAAGAGCCCGGGTTGCTGACCGGTGGTCACCACCAGCGCACCAGACTCGCGCAGTTTGCGCACGGCAGAATCGCTCGCCGCGCTGGGGACCAGCGCATCCGCGAGTGCGGTATCGAAATGGCCGTCTCGTGGCGAGGGGAATTCTGTCACGGGCGCAAGCGGCGTCGCGACAATACGCAGAGTCACGCGACCTGGCCCAGAAGGATTGTGCGGGGGGCGTCGGATGCCAATGGCGCCGCCTCGTAATCGCCGAAGCGATGCCGGACCTGCACGCCCGCAGCTTCCAGCATCTGAGAAATCTGGTCGGGCTCGAACAGGCGAACCCGCTCTACATACTGACGCCCAGCCGGTGGCCGGATACTCTTGCACACGTAGCGCCCATCAGGTGAAACGGAGCGGGTGACCCGCACCGTCTGGCCGGAAAGCTGGATCAGCTCCTCCGGCACCAGTTGGCGCCGCACCGCGGCCGGATTCAGAAAATCGATGACGAACCAGCCGCCGGGCCGAACAGTGGAGGTCATCTCTTCCAGGGCCACCATATGTTCCGCGTCACGCTCGAAATAGCCGAAGCTGGTAAACAGATTGACCGTCAGATCCATCGAGGCGGGGCGGATTGATAGCTGCCGCATGTCGGCGCGAATGAGTGGCGCATCCGTCACCCGCCGAGCCAGCCGCAGCAGTGTGCCCGAGAGATCCAGACCGAAACAGCGGGCCCCGGCACCCATAAAGGCCCGCGCGTGCCGGCCGGCTCCGCAGCCCACGTCCAGGACCCGCCACCCCGGTTGCAGTCCGACAGTCCGGGAAATCAAATCCACTGCGCGTTGGGCATCGGCGTCGTCCCGGTGCGGGTACAGCCGAAGGTAATCCTCGCCGAACCACTCTTCGAACCATTCAGTCATGAGAGTCGCCAGTCGCGAGTCGAGAGTCTCGGATCATCCTTTGGCCAGCAGTAACGGCTCGTGTTGTCTCGTGACTCGTGACTCTAGACTCCCTTGTGATACGGCTCCCCCCGCAAAATGGTGAACGCGCGATAGACCTGCTCCACCACCACTACCCGGGCCAGCTCGTGCGGAAAGGTAAGTGGACCGAGACTCCAGCGGGCGCTGGCTCTTGCCATGAGCGAAGGGTCGAGTCCCGCCGAACCTCCAATGAGGAAGGAGATGGGACGTGCGGCGAGCAGCCAGCGCTCGAGTTGGCGCGCGAGCTCTCTGCTGGACCAGCCTACGCCTTCCCGCGCCAGCGCCACCATGATACTTCCATCGGCGACACGCGTTTCCAGGCGAGCGGCCTCTTCGGCTCGCTGCGCCGGTGGAGTCGGCGCCCGGCTGGCCTCACGCACCTCGTGCTCCCGCAGGCTGGCGTACCGTTTGAGGCGGCGCAGGTAGTCGTCTGCCGCCTGCCGATAGTAGGGTCGTAACTTGCCGACGGCAACGATCGCGATATCCACGCGTCAGCGGGGACGCCGCTCCCCCGCTTCGCCGCGGTCAGGCATACATGCCGCGGAGCCGGTGGACCGCAGCCACACGCTCGATTGCGAGCATATACGCCCCGATCCGCAGATTGATTCCGTGTCTTCCTGCCATCGAGGCGACCTCCTCGAAAGACTGCACCATGATCCGCTCGAGCCGCTGATTCACCGTCTCCTCATCCCAGAAGTAGCCGCCCCGGTCCTGCACCCATTCGAAATAGCTCACCGTCACTCCACCCGCGTTCGCCAGAATGTCGGGAATGACGAACACGCCATTCTCCTCCAGGATCTTGTCGGCGCCGGCCGTAGTCGGCCCGTTGGCGCCCTCGCAGATGATGCGAGCCTTGATGCCGGCCGCATTATGGCTGGTGATGACGTTTTCCAGCGCCGCGGGGACCAGCACATCGCAGTCGATGGTGAGCAGCTGCTCGTTGGAGATCTGGTCAGCGTCGGGATAGCCGCTGAGGAACCGATGCTGCCGAACGTGCTGGATGACGTCTCTGACGCGAAGTCCTTTCGGGTTATAGATCCCTCCCGACTTGTCGCTGACGGCAATGATTTTCATTCCCTGCTGTTCCATCAGGTTGGCGGAGACCGATCCGACATTGCCGAACCCCTGTACCGCAACCCGAGTTCCCTGCACCGGCATGCGTAGCCGGTTGAGCGCCTGCCGCGTCACGATCATGCAGCCCCGGCCGGTTGCTTCCCGCCGGCCGAGGGAGCCTCCCATCTCCACCGGTTTTCCGGTCACGACCGCGGTCACCGTATGCCGCTTGTGCATGGAGTAGGTGTCCATGATCCAGGCCATGATCCGCTCGTTGGTGTTCATGTCCGGGGCCGGGACATCGGAGTCAGGGCCCAGCATCTCGATAATGGCCGCGGTGTACCGCCGGGTCACCCGCT
>JAICPP010000310.1 GCA_025929805.1 Gemmatimonadales bacterium
GGGCCACCCCCACCCGGGCCCGGGGCGCGAGCGCCTGGACTCGGGCAGCCACGGTATCGATCGTCTCGATCCGGTTATGCACCGCAAACACCTGCCCTCCGCGGTCGATTTCCCGGGCAAACGCCTCCTCCAGGAGCGCGTCATCCCACGGTTCCACAAAAGTCAGAATGGGTGAGCGATCGCGAGGCGCAGTCTCGATTAGCGTCAGATCGCGGAGCCCGGCGAGTGAGAGATGCAGCGTGCGAGGGATGGGAGTGGCCGTCAGGGTCAGCACGTCCACGGACAGCCTGAGTGCCTTGAGCCGCTCCTTGTGCTTGACACCGAAGCGGTGCTCTTCGTCCACTACCAGAAGCCCGAGATCGCGAAATACCACGTCTTTGGATAGGAGACGATGCGTGCCAATGACCACGTCGATCTGACCACCGACGAGCCGCTGCAGCACTGCTTTCTGCTCTTTGGCGGTGCGAAAACGGGAGAGGACTTCGATCCGGACCGGAAAATCAGCCAGCCGTTCGATGAAGGTGCGTCCATGCTGTTCGGCTAGAATCGTGGTAGGCACCAGGACCGCAACCTGCTTGCCGGCCTGTACCGCCTTGAAAGCCGCCCGTACCGCGATCTCGGTCTTGCCGTATCCCACGTCTCCCACCAACAGCCGATCCATCGGGAGCGGCTGTTCCATGTCCCGTTTTACCTCATCGGTCGCTCGGCGCTGGTCCGGCGTGTCCTCGTAGAGGAAACTGGATTCCAGCTCGCGCTGCCATTTGGTGTCCGGTGGAAAGGCGTAGCCATTGGTGACCGTCCGCCGGGCATACAGCTCGAGCAACTCGGCAGCCATCTGTTTGATGGCTTGGCGGGTCTTCTCCCGCACCCGCTGCCAGCTCGACCCGCCCAAGCGGTGGATGCGCGGAGGCGGCCGGTCACCATCCTCGCCTGCGGCCCGATACCGCTCGAGCTGGTCCAGGCGGTACAGCGGTACGTTGAGCCGGTCGCCCCCCTCGTACTCTACGATTGCCACTTCCAGCGTCGATTCTCCGGCGGTAATCGTCTCGATCCCGCGGTAAATCCCGATCCCGTGCTCGAGATGGACCACGTAGTCACCGAGGGTCAGGGCACCGGTTGCGGCTGAGGGCACCGCCTCGCGGTAGCGGCGAGGCCGCCGCAGGCGCCGGGCCCGGCGGAAGATCTCGTGATCGGTAAGCACCCGAAGGGTGGGCATGACGAAGCCGCCGTCGAGCGCGCCGATGGCGAGCATCGCTGCGCTTGGCCCATCGAGCAGCTCTTCCATGCGCTCGAGCTGGCCCTCGTTGTCGCACAGGATCAGGGTAGGAGGGCCGGAGCGGAGGAGCCCGCGCAAACGGTTGAGATCCCGGTCTACCCTGTCCGGCGGGAAGAAGCCGAATTGCAGATCCGCCGGCTCATCCCGGAGGAGCAGTCGGGGAAAACCCCCGATCCTCGATTGCCATTGCGGTGGGGCCTCGAAGATTGCATCCCGGCTGGGCACGTCTTCGCCCAATCGCCGAGCCACGTCGAGATGATGCTCGGCCTCATTCCAGGCCCGAGTGACCTCATCGAGGTCGGTGACCGAAGATTCCTGCAGCACCAGGGTGTCGGGGGGAAGAAGCTCGAGGAGAGTACGCCGGTACGCCGGTCCTGCCTCCTCCCTCATTGCCTTGGTATTGACCGGCAAGACCGTAATGTCGTGCAACTCCTCCAACGATCGCTGGGTAGTCAGGTCGAAGCCCCGGAGCGATGTAATGTCGTCACCCCACCACTCGAGCCGCGCCGGCGCAGCCATCCCGAAGCCATAGAGGTCCAGGATCCCGCCTCTCACGCTGAACTCAGCCACCTCAGTGACGGTGTGTACCCGGTGATATCCCATCGTCTCGAGGGCCCGACTGACTTCTGCCGGCGCGCGCCGTTCCCCCACGGCCAGCCGCAAGCCCAGCCGCTCCAGTGCGGCAGGCAACAGAGTCCGCTCCGCCGTAGCCCGCGCGGTGGTGACGAGCATGCGCAACCGGCCCTCCAGCAAGGCCTGGATCGTCTCCGCTCGCTCCCCGGCAATCTCGTAATGGGGCTCGTCTTCACCCAGCGCCTCGCGTTGGGGATAGAGGGCGGTAGCGGCATCGGTGAGGTGGGCAAGGTCGCTGAGCCAGCGTTCGGCGTCCGCAGGAGTGGGAGCAACCACCGTGAGAAGCCGCTGAGGGAACGACTCCACCATCCACGCCACCAGCACGGCTCCACTCGCGCCGGGGAGTCCACCCAGGCGTAGCGCACCCCCGCGGCGAGGCAAGCGCTCCGGGAGGTCTTGCACGGCTGGAGTGCGTTGAAAGGCGTCGAGTACCGGCTTAAGGCTCACTCGTTTCTTCTCCAGCCGCTCGCGAGTCCCGCTTCCAGCATGCCAACCAACACCGCCATCCAGAGCAGGGGGCCTCTGAGGTCACTCCTCGAGGCGGA
>JAICPP010000256.1 GCA_025929805.1 Gemmatimonadales bacterium
AGACGCGACGGTGGCTGCTCACGCGTATCCGAGCCGAAGATGGTGAGCCGCCCACCGAAGGCGCCACCATGAAAGTGTGGAATCAGTCCATTGAGGCAGCGGATCAGCGTCGATTTCCCTGATCCCGAAGGACCGGCAACCAGGGCAAACGCACCATTCTCAACCTGCCAGGTGAATTGGCGGAGAGCCGCACCATGCTGGCGCGGGTATCGGTAGCTCACCGACTCGAACCTGATCATGACGTACCGTGCCGAACTCCCATGAGCGCTGGCATTACCAGGAGCAGGCAGGCGATACTCGGCCAGAGCGCGAACGGTGGCACCGTGAGACGCGGATAGGGATAGTAGGCCAGGACATCCGGCATTATGACCAGGGACGCCCCATGAAGCGCAATGGTCAGCGCCGCAGTGGCGAGCAGCAACATATCGGCACGATCCCAACTAACCGGCCGGTAACGGCCGCGCGTGCTCGCCCGTAGCGCGGTCACCTTCCACAGCACTACGATCGTCGCAAGTCCGAAGGGGAGCGCGACCGGCAGATTCCCGATGCTAGCGAAAACGACCGCGCAGACAGCAGAGACCAGCCCAAAGGCGACAACTGGGCGACGAGGCGGCACTGCGGCTACCGCCGAGCCAAAAGCCCGGCTCTCCATGGCTTCCGCCAGATCGAAAGCGCGCTCCAGGCCAAGATGCAAGATCGGGACGACCAGGGGTGGCAGATCCCGGACCGACCGCACACGGAACCCGCGTGCGGCCTGCGCTTCCCGCACCTCCGAAAGTGCCCGGAGCATCTGCGGCAGGAAGCTCAGGGCGACGATCCCGGCGACCCCAATGGCCGCGAACTGCCCAGGCAGTAGCCGGAGCAATGCCGCCCGGCTAACCACCGTGCTGAAGATCGCCGCGATCAGGAGCAAATCGAGCAGCGCCACGGCGGAGACGACGCCATACAACAGCGCGTTGAACGTTATCGCGCCTCCAAAGATCGGGATCCCGGACGGCAACCGTGTCAGGACATGGTCTCCAGCATGAACCGTCAGCAGGTTGAAGGCGATATTGAGGAGCGCAATCACGATGCCGATACGGAGGACCGTCCCCCAGGCCTCACCGGCAACCGATGTCCTGCCCATCGCGAGGTACACGGCGACGAACGCGACGCTGGCCAGCGCCAGGTAAAGGGGGTTCCGCGTGGTGATCACGACGAACATCGCCGCCAGGCTCCATACCAGCCAGCCCACCGGATTTGCTGCCACCCTCATGACCGCCCTCCCGGTCGTCCACGGATCAGCACTGCTCCGATCACCCCAACAAGCAGCAGCAAGATCACGAGGAAACCGAGATAGGAGGAACGCACCCAGGCCGGTGACGGCGCGGAGTCAGCCGGGTGAATGCTCGTACTCGGACCGGGCGTTCCAGCCAGGCTTGAACCCGCACCTGGGGAGGCGTTCGCGGCAGCCATCGTCTCTATTTCGTCGATGGACGTACTTGGGAGTCCGCTGTCGCCAGCGGTCCAAGACCATCCATCGATATCTCCATCGTGGATCTTCCGGGTATCCGGGCCGAACGCCATACTACTCCAGGTGCCATCGGCGTTCAGGCGGTAGTAGTGCCAAAAGTACGCCGGGTTCGTATAGCTCTTGCAAAAACAATTGTCGGCCGGGCATCCCTCCCGGTCAAGACTGCACACGCCTTGCCCCATCCCGGCGTACGCGGCGGTGATCAGCGCGATCTGGGAGCGGAGCAGGAGATCGGCACCGGTGATCTCCTGCTCGGTGAACTCCACCACCCGGTAGACCACACGCCCGTCGCCATGCCGGATGACCAGACCCGCCCGGTTCGGCTGCTGAGCCAGCGCGCCGGATGGGAACAGCAGGAGGGCCAGCAGCAACGTCACGAGCAGCCAGCCCCGCAACTGGACCGGTCTCCGGAAGCGAACGAACGGGGATTTCGATTGCATCGGCCGATCCTCTATGAGGCGCTGCCCAGTCCCCGGCGTAGACCGATCCCTACCACCAGCAGCCCGAGCCCGATCATCGCCAGGAGTGCCGGGATAGCCGGAATGAGATTAGCCTCACCAGCGGCGGGTAGGACGACCAGAGCGTCTACCTGGCCGAACCCGGGCGACACGACCGGCAGCGGCATGGACATCAGCGCCGGTATCGCCTGCACGGTCGCCAGCGCGCTATCGGCCGGAGTGTCATCCCGGAAACGGAAGGCGCCATCCGCGTTCTGGAAGTGCGCCAGCGCATCTTGTGGACTACCCGCGACTCCGGCCTCCGGCGACTGGCCCGCGGAGATCAGCGCCTGAATCACGAGGGCAGTCGAATTGGCATCACCAGCCGGCGGCGACTCTCCACCCGCTTGGTAGGTGTAGGAGCCATCGGACATCCGCACGGTCTTCAGATAGCCAAGCGCCTTTTCGATTGCGGCGGGATCGGCGTTACCGGCCGCGGACAGCGCCTGGATGGCAATCGCGGTCGTATTGCTATCACCCTGGCCGGGCTCCGTGCTGCCGGAGAAGGACCAGCTTCCATCTTCCGATTGGTGATGTTCGAGGGCGGTGACGGCGGCCTGCGGGACCGTCTCCCCGGCGGCTACCATCGCGAGCATGGCATAGGAGTGCGTGAAGATCTGCTCGTCGTAGAGGCCGCTGGCTTGATTAACATGTCCCTGAAGCTCTGAGATCAGATCGACGCCGCCGAATTCGCGCGGGTTCTCCCCGGCTGCGGCCGCCGCAAGCGTGAGCTTCGCCGCCCCGGCGGTGGATGTCCCGTAACTCCCGGCCGACGTGGCTAAGAAGTCGATGATCGAATGGCCGTCCCGTTTGACATGCGCGGGATCTACGCCGGCCGCGGCGAAGGCCACAGCGGCATCAGCCGTCGCGCTGGGATCACTTCCACCCTGAAATCCCGGATACCCCCCATCCGGCAGTTGCTGCCCGCGTAGCCAGCTCGCCGCGTTTCCAGCCGTGGAAGAGGCTGGCGTTACGGCCGCGGCCTGGCCGACCCAGCCGCACAAGAGGAACACAACAAGCAACGGAGCGATAAGATAACGCTTCACAGCGACGCCTCCGGCCGGACATTAGCCGGGTGACAGGACAGACATACAAAAACCCGCATAGGTAGCGGGCTCCGCGGGGACTGGGACAGGGAATAGCAAGGCATTCACGTCCTCCCTCCTTGCTCTCGAGGCGGTTCGGACGCGGCAGTGGCGGGCGATCTGGCTTCGCCACCGACGGTGGCGTTACAGTTGCGGCACAGCCCCGGACTTACACCGGTGTTCCCCCATGTGGACCGGCCCAGCTTTGGCCGGCACCCATTGCCGCCTCGTCAATTCAATTGTTCGGGCACCAATCGCCCGGACTGCGCTGAGTTTCGCATGGTCCAGGGTTGCCGTCAAGGAGTCACCGGCTGGCGGAATCCGGATCCAACGCGTTGCACTGCCTGGATGCTTCGCTGCCTGATACTATAGGCGCGTCCTGGTTAACTCGAACCGGCGCGATATCCGGCGATCGATCGCGAAAGGCTTCCCAGCATGAGCAAGAGCGCGGTGCTCCTGATCACCTGTCCCGATCGCAAGGGTCTCGTCGCGGCGATCGCCAATTTCCTGTATCAGTACAACGCTAATATCCTACATGCCGATCAGCACCAGGATAGTGAGTGCAATCTCTTCCTGATGCGTGTTGAGTGGGATATGACCGGGTTCACGCTCGGTCTCGAAGAATTTGAACGGCGCTTTCAGCCCCTCGCCGCGGAACTCCAAATGCAATGGCACCTAGCC
>JAICPP010000139.1 GCA_025929805.1 Gemmatimonadales bacterium
ACCGACACGACACCTCGAAGCAGCACCGGAGCGAGCCGGCGAACAATCCGGCGCGCCCGAGATGGCTCACCCACGAGCTTGGCCTCGGCTACCACGATGTCGGCCCCGCTCTCGATCCGGCGCACCAGGTCCGGAATGAACTGGGGATTGTGCGCAAAGTCGGCATGCATGAGTACCGCGGCATCCCGCTTCGGGCGGTCGGTACGATCCACCGCCTGTCGGAGCAGCTCCTCGATGGTAGCAGCGTAGCCCACCCGCTCCCGGTGCCGGGTTACAGTCAATGGAAGAACTCTCATATACCGCTCGAGCACTTCCCCAGTCGAATCATCCGACCCATCGTCCAACACCAAGAGCTGGTACTCCCGAGGAAACCCGGCGAATACCTGACGTACCTTCCAGAGAAGCAACCCTATCGTAGGGGCTTCGTTGTAGCTCGGTATGCAGATGTAAATCATGAGCCGTCAAGAAAATGAGCGCAGGAACGATAAACGGAGAGTACTTGCTCTGCCATGCCGGCGGCAGAGAATCTCCCCAGCTCCAGCCGAGCTTTTTCGGTAAGCTTCCGGCGCAATGCAGCATCCTCCAGCAGCCTTTTGACCATGGCGGCAAGCTCGGCCGGTTTCCCCGGGTCAACCAGGAGGCCGGCGTCAGATCCAAGTACGTCGGGAACGCCCCCCACCCGGGTGGCCACGATGGGTACTCCTCGGGCCATGGCGGCAAGCAGCGAACTACCCATTCCTTCGCTCGTTGAGCTGAGAACGAAAACGTCCGCTCCCACGAGTGCCCGATGAGGATCGATGAGTTGACCCACGAGATGTACCCTATTGTCCAGCCCAAGCCGAGTGACTTCCTGCCGGAGTGTACCCCTTAGCGGCCCCTCGCCGACTATGGCCCAGTGCAGGCCGGGCAAGTCCTGGACCAGCCGGGCCGCTGCTCTGACCAGCGTTAGGTGGTCCTTTTCGAGGGTCAGAGCACCGATGCTGAGTGCCAGTTGTCCTGAGTGCGGGAGACCCAGGTGTGTCCGGAGGTCTGCGCCTGCGGTTTCTGAGGCGGCGGGATCGACTGCCGAATGAATCAAAGCCAAGCGGGACAGCTAGAGCCCGTCCTGGATCAGCTGATCGCGCACGGCCCGCGAAATGACGATTACCCGACAGGCACGTTTCCAGAAGAATCGCCCTCTCAAGGGAAAGGTGACTCGACGAGTGACTACGACAGGCGAGCGGGTGAGCAGGGCGCAGGTCCCCGCCATCGTGAGCGCGTGGGCGTCGTGGGCGTGGAGAAGAGCGGGGCGGCGGAGCTCCTGTAGAATCGGCCAGATTACGCGTGGGTCGAGCCCAGCCTGCCAGCGGGTGAGTCGCACTCTGACCCCGCAGGCCTCGAGCCGGCGCGCCAGCTCGCTGCCTCGGGAGGTCACAACGACTTGATCGATTCCGCGGTGCTGGAGCTCGTGCGCAAGCAACCAGACCTGACGTTGCCCGCCGCGCCACTCCCGTCCTGAGGCAACGTGAACTATTGCGGAGATCACGTACCCGGGATGGCGTCCGCGGCCAAAGCCCGGGTGTCGCGCAGGCTAGTCTGAGATCCGCTCTCCCGAACGACCTCCGCAAGCAACGCCCGCAGCTCGGCCAGGCTGAATGGCTTATGGAGATACGGGCGATCGAGGCTCTCCAGGAACGTCAGGGTATCGCCGCGGACGGTATCTCCGGTGCTGAAGACCACCCGGGCAGCCGTGGCGGGGTTGTGGCTGAGCAGCGCCTCGTAGAACTCTCGCCCGCCAAACCGGGGCATGCGAAGGTCCGATATGATCAGGTCGTACCGCTCTCGCGTTGCCTGCGCGAGCGCCTCTTCTCCGTCGCTTGCGACCACCGGGATATGCCCCCACGCCTCGAGCGTGGCACGCATGTAGTGCAGGATGTGCGGCTCGTCATCAACCACGAGGACCCGCAGCCGACGGGTTGGAGCGCGGGCGCCGAGGTCTGCAGGAGGTGCCGCCGCCCGAGTGGACAGCGGCAGTTGCACGGTGAAGGTAGAGCCACGGCCCTCCTCCGTTGAAAGCATGATTCGCCCACCATGCTCCTTCACGATACCCTGGCTGATGGAGAGGCCCAGGCCGGTTCCTTCGCCCTCCGCTTTGGTGGTGAAGAACGGCTCGAACACCTGCCCGGCCAGCAATTCGGACATGCCGGGCCCGTCGTCGATAACGTCGATGGCAACCCCGTCCATCCACCGCCGCGCCCGGACCAGGATGCTGCCGGGACGGCCAGTCGAGGCGATGGCCTGCGCCGCGTTGTTGATCAGATTCACGAAGACCTGCTGAATCTGGTTGGGGTCGATATCCGGCATGGGCAGCTCGGGCTCGATCTCGACTTGCGCCTCGACCCGTTGAGCCATCAGTTGATTGCGCAGCAGGACGAAGGTTGCATCAAGCAGGGGCTTGAGCGCGGTCGGGCGGCGTTGGTGTTCCTGCTTCCGTGCGAAACCCAGCAGATTCCTCACGATGCTGGACGCGCGCTCAGCTTCCTCCCTAACTACCGTCAGCGGCTCCCTGATGTTGGGCGGTACATTGGGTAGCTCGGTCAGGAAATCGGCAAACCCAACCACGGACGCAAGCGGATTGTTCAGGTCGTGGGCGATCCCGGCGATGAGCTGGCCTATGGCCGACATCTTCTCGGACTGGATCAGCTGGTCTTGCAACCGGCGGCGCTCGGTCTGATCGTCGAACAGCAACACGACCGCAGAACGGTCCGTGCTGCTAATCGGAACAGCCGTAACGGCATAGGTCCGCTCGCCGGTGCGGAGCTCGACCTCTCGGCCCGCTCCTTGCTGGTCCAGAGCACGCTGAAGATCGGTGGACCACTCAGGAGGTGCAAACGCTTGCCACGGGCGTCCAATGAGGCTGGCCGGCGGGGCGTTCACCAGATCGGCAAAAGCGCGGTTCGCCCGCCGAATCGCTCCGCTCCGGTCAACGATGCACAGCGCCGGCGAGATCGCGTCGACGACTTCCTGCCAGGTCCGCCGGCCATCATCATGCAAGTCGATGAGTCGGGCGCTCTCGAGGGCGATACTCGCCTGCGACACCAGCCCTTCGAGCAGGACCAGGTCGGCCGGCCCGTAGCGATCTGCCTCACCGCGCACGGCAATGGCTCCGGTTACTCTACTCTTGGCGATGAACGGTGCAATTAGCCAGCTGCCCGCCGTCAGAGGGGGTGGGGTCAGGCCGGCATCCCGGAGTAGCGCCTCCAGTCCGTCATGAATCAGCATGGGCCCCCGGCGGCTTGCCAGTTCGAGCAGGGGTCGGGGATTGGACCGACCCGGAGGCCAGCCAAGTACGAAATCGATGGTTTCTGCTTGCTGAAACAACGCCACGGCGATCTCACTGGGAGCGAGACTTTCCCGAGTATGGCGTACCAGCAGATCGATGACCGAAGCCCGGCGGAGCGTTCCCGCCACCTCCTGACCAAAGGCGGTCAGCCGCCGGACCAGATCCAGGTTCAGCGTGGTGGTGGCTTCTGACTGAGGAGTGAGTTTTGTCGAGGGAGGGTTGCTCATGATCCGTGCGAATACGCGGGGCCGCCTGACTGCGGCAGACCTGCAGCTGGTGATCTTGCTCCTGAGCCGGGGTTCGGCTCGCCGCCGGGCCGATCTGGAACGGCGGTTGACCTCGGAAGGTCCCGACTCGTTACTCGATGCCCCGGAGCTGTTCGAGCGGCTGCTGACGGTACGCTCGATGTTGCTGCCTTCCGAGGCGCTCTTCTTTTATGTGGTCGTCCGGCACGCGCTCCGGGCTGCGAGCCTCGAGGATCGCGATCTCGCCGACTACCTCTCCGCGTTGCTGCTCGAGTTCGGACAGCGGGACCGGGCTTGGCGGGTCGATTGGAACGACGACCAGCAGCACCGGTACCTGATCGACATTCTGGCCGATCTCGAAACCACGGCCGGCGACCGGCGATTCAAGGTGATGGTCCACCTGGGGAACTACGCGCTCTGGTTGAGCGGCTTGTTCCCCGATTATATCGCGGCTCGCCGCCTCCGCAAAGCCGGGCCGGATGTCAGCTATTATGACGCGATGGGCAGCCGCGGTTTCGGGCTCGCCTCCGATCACGCCCTGGCGGATGCATACGGCCTTGGCGCGGTGCTCCGAATCGCCGCTGAGCGCTTTCCCGCCCTACGGGGAGCGCTGAACGGCGTGAGTGATCGTCTCCTGTTCCCTTCGTTCTCCCACTAGGTACCCGCGGGCGGAACCCGCTTCCCGTACCAGTGCGGCAAAGAGGCCGTGTTCGGGCGCCCGAGCCTCCGCGTACATCTCTTCGGGGTGCCATTGCACCGCTAGAAGCCAGGGCGCATCAGACCCCGTTTCCGCTGCCTCGATCAATCCATCATCCGTCCACCCTGTCGCCAGCAGAGCCGAAGCCAGGTTCTTGATCGCTTGATGGTGTGATGAATTCACCGTCAGGCTGGTCGCACCCAGAGCCGCTGCGACACGGCTGCCGGGCTGTAATCGCACTCGATGGCTACGGAGATCGCGAGGACCATCCGGCCGATGTTCCACCTCGCCCGGCCGTTCCGACGGCAGGTCCTGATACAGAGTGCCTCCCAGCGCCACGTTGATCAGCTGGATTCCGCGGCAGATTCCCAGAATTGGCAACTCCCGCTGGCGAGCCGCTGCGAACAGAGCCAGCTCGAAAAGGTCGCGCTCCCGGCTGGGTGGACTCAACAACGGCGAAGGTTCCGCAGCGTACCAGGACGGGTCCAGGTCCTCACCACCGGTGAGGACGAGTCCGTCGGCGCCGTCGAGGGCTCGCGCGGCCAACGACGGGCCCATGAGCGGCGAGAGTACCAGAGGCACTCCTCCGGCAGCCACCAGGGACCTCACGTAGGCAGCATTCACTCCGGTGCGGTCGGCTCCGTCCCAGCTTCGAAGGACACCGCTCACCCCGATCCGGGGTGAGGTCACTTGAGCACCGTATCAGGAAAAAATGGACAGCGGGGATCTTCGATTTTGGCGGGATCCAGCTGGATTCCGATCAGGGGAACCGTGTCATTGCCCACGGACACCGTCCCTATCTGAGGGGCGCCTTCCACCGGCGTGCCTTCGTAGAGCAGAGTTCCCCGGGCTTTTCCGCTCTGATCCATGATGAGCACCCCGAAACCCGGCTTTACGTTGGGTGGCAAGCGTCCGTCTATGCCGATTACCCAGAGCGAGTCAGCCCGTCCGACGATGGCAGGGTACGCCGGGCCTGCCACCAACCGCACCACCAGGCGTTCAGGCAATTGCCGAGGAGGGGAGGCCAGCGTCTGATCCGGAACGCTGAACTGACTCAGAAGTGCAGTGGGACCGGCCAGGGCCGCCAAACCACAGGCTGCAGATTCGTCGGACCTATCGGGTGAACGCCCGCAGGCAAGGAGCAGGAAAAGAGCAGCCATCCAGGGCTGGTGCATAGGGAGAAGATACGTCATCCCCAGCTTTGCCGCTCGGTCCATGTCTCCCGAGTGAGCGCCACCCCGGCTGGAAAATGGCGCTGAAATTCGGCACGGAATCCTGGGGCATGCTCTCGCAGATACCGCTCCAGATCGGCGGGCGAGTCCGCCTCGTAGCGAGTGCGCAACCGGGCCGGGGAAGCGGTGTCAAAGCGAATTCGCCGGAAGCAGCCGGTGGCAAAGATCGCAGGAATGTGCTCGTTTCTCATATGATCTTCCACTCGGGTTGCCAGGGCCGGATCAACCTGCAAGGTGACTTCGTAGAGGGGCATCTGGTGTTCTCCTGTGAAATGTCGCGCGTCCCAATGCGTGACTTGCATCACATCCTGCCCGGAGGGCACCTCGTATCCATCAGAACGCTCCGGAGCGGTGTGTAAATCGTTGTCGTTCACAAACTAGTCTCGGGTGATCGCCAGCTGCGGGGCAGGTGTTCCGCGGGCTGGCGATTGTAGTTTGGCGATAGAGCAAAGAGGAAAGCTGGATGAGTCGAGCGCGTTTCCGCGACCGCGTTGACGCGGGGCGGCGTCTGGCAGCCGCACTGGCCCCGTATTCCGGACGACCCAATCTCCTCGTTCTGGCGCTGCCGCGCGGCGGGGTGCCCGTGGGGTACGAGGTGGCTCGTGCGCTGAACGCTCCGCTCGACGTAATGCTGGTGCGGAAGCTGGGTGTTCCCGGCCATGCGGAGCTTGCCATGGGCGCCATAGCGTCGGGTGGTATCCGAGTTCTGAGCGCGGACGTTGTAGCTGCGTTCGGCATCCCGGAACGGGTCATCGCTACCATTGCAGCGAACGAGGAGGAGGAGTTGGGGCGAAGGGAGCGCGCGTATCGAGATGCCCGCCCGCCGGCTCAGGTCCGAGGGCGCACGGTCATTCTCGTAGATGATGGTCTCGCCACCGGCTCTACCATGCGGGCCGCCGCGGCTGCCCTACGGGCGCAGCATCCGGAACGGTTGATCGTCGCGGTGCCGGTTGCTCCGCCGGAGACCTGTGAAAGCCTGCGGAGCGAAGTGGATGATGTGGTCTGCGCCTTTGCCCCCGAGTCCTTTCTCGCCGTGGGCAACTGGTACGACGACTTTACTCAGATCACCGACGAAGAAGTGCGCGAGCTGCTGCGGGCTGCCGAGGTGTCCGCGGGGGTACCGTAAGGGGAACACGATGACGATTACCCCGACCGCACCCGCTTCGGAGATCCGGCTTGAGCGCGCCGTCGGCGTGATTTACCGACCGGACAAAGAACGGGTCAGCCACTATTTTGAGGCACGGCTGTCGCTTCCGTTCGATGCCATTATACACTTCGATGTAACCCGGGCGGTCGAGCCGCTCGATCATTCGCCGGGCTGGCACACGGGTGAGTCACCCGAGACCTATCCCACCGGATTGTAGAGAGGAGATCTCCATGACTGTACAAGGAAGGCTCATTACCGGTGTAGTGGTCGGCGCAGGCGCGATGTATCTCCTGGATCCGGACCGGGGACCCCGCCGCCGATCGCTGCTACGGGACCGGGGGGTTCACGTCGGACATAAACTGGGCGATGGCCTGGCTGCTACCGCGCGAGACGCCAGAAATCGTACGGCGGGAGCCGCGGCAGAGCTGCGGTCTCGGTTCCGCAAGGATCAGGCGGACGATGAAGTGCTCCACGAGCGAGTTCGTTCTGCCATCGGGCGGGTCGTCTCTCACCCGGGTGCGATCTCAGTCATCGTCTCCCAAGCCCGGGTCACCTTGGTGGGGCACGTGCTGGCCCATGAGCTGGACGCGCTGATCGAGCGAGTCGGCCGGGTTCGTGGTATTGAGGAAGTACATAACGAGTTGGAGATCCACCGCACCGCTGACGGAGTGCCTGACCTCCAGGGCGAAGGCCGGTCGCGGGAAGAGCGGCCGGAGCTCCTCCAGGAAAACTGGGCGCCGGCTACCAGGCTTCTGGTTGGAAGCATAGGGAGCATCATGGCCGTCACCGGAGTGAGAACCCCAGGTATCCCGGGCAAGGCCCTCAGCCTGCTGGGGCTGAGCCTCCTGGCGCGGGCGGCCAGCAATTTGCCGCCCAGCCGCCTGATAGGTCTGGGAGCAGCACGGCGCGGCATCGAAGTCGAGAAGACGATCACCGTTGCCGCTCCGGTCGATCAAGTCTGGGAGCTCTGGAGCAACTTCGAGAACTTTCCGCGTTTCATGTCCCACCTGCGTGAAGTGCGAAAGATCGACGAGGGACGCTCCCACTGGGTGGCGGACGGCCCGGCAGGGGTGCCTGTCGAGTGGGACGCCATCGTCACCGACTGGGTGCCGAGCAAGTTCATCGGCTGGACCAGCGTCGAAGGCTCTGCCATAAACACCGCCGGTCAGGCACGATTCCAGCCCATTTCGGCTAATGAAACCCAGATTGACGTCCACATGTCCTACAGGCCGCCTGCCGGTGCGGCCGGTCACGCGGTGGCTTCGTTACTCGGGGCCGACCCGAAGCACGCCATGGATGACGATCTGGTGCGACTGAAGTCATTGATCGAGGAGGGAAAAACCCGAGCCAACGGCGAGCCGGTTCACCTGGAGGAGGTGACCAGCCAGGCGCCGTCCACCGGCAGGAAGAGCTCGTCTTCCAGGAAACGCGGAGCCTGAGGATACAGTCGGGCCTCGTCAGCTCGACAAGGCTTCCACCGCCCGCTCCAGGTTCTGCCTGGCCTGGGCCTCGTATCGCTCGGTGAAACGCCTGGTCTGAAAAATGAATGGACGGGCGAGGAAGCGGGCCAAGACTGCGGATCGGGCGCTTCGGTACTGGGATTCCGGCACCCATCCATACTCACGCCGAATCTCGCTTTCGAAGCGATCGAAGGCGGCCGGCTCCCTTCCCAGGATAGCCAGGTCTATATCGCAGAGAAGCTGCGCGTCGGGATCCTGCGGCGGGCGAAGGTGCTGCGTAGTCCGAACCAGCTCCTTGACTCGGTGACAGGATTCGGCCGCGACTCCGTGACTTTGGAGTGCAGACTCGGCTAGCCGGGCACTTTGCTCTTCGTTGTCGGCCGCTCCCGCGACGTACACAGCGTCGTGAAACCAGAGCGCCGCCTCCACTTCCTCAGGATGGCGCGCCAGCTCCCGGCATTCATCGAACTCGGCAAGACAGGCCCGAATGTGCTCGGCGGTGTGGTAGGCTCGGCT
>JAICPP010000240.1 GCA_025929805.1 Gemmatimonadales bacterium
CAACAAGCGGTTAGTACGCGGGTGCGTTGTGGTGGGGCATCCACATCTTTCCACTGCTCGGATAGCGACTTCACCACACCATTGGATGTAAAGCTCACTGAACCCATTCGCGGGGCTCGAGCATCTCGAGCAGCCTGGCCTCGAATGAGCCCGGCGCATACGCCGGCGAGGGCGGCCATGCCGCAAGCGGCGGCAGGCTCATGAGCACGCTCTCGATCCTGGCTCCGGTCTGCAATCCGAACAGTGTCCCCCGGTCGTGCACCAGGTTGAACTCGACGTAGCGCCCCCGCCGGGCCAGCTGAAACTGGCGTTCCCGCTCACCATACTCGGTATGTCGTCTCCGCTCCACGATCGGGCCGTACGCGCTGGAAAGCACACTGCCGATCTCAGCCACAAATGCATGGAGCCGCTCGAGGCAGAGTCCCGCTTCTCCGGCTCGGAGGTTATCGAAAAAGATTCCACCCACCCCGCGCCGCTCCTCGCTCCGGTGAGTGTTGACGAAATAGTGGTCACACCAGGTCTTGAAGCGAGGGTAGAAGCTGGGATGATGCCGGTCACACGCGGTCTTGAGGGTGCGGTGGAAGTGCACCGCGTCCTCGGGATAGGGGTATGTGGGCGTGAGGTCGGTGCCGCCGCCGAACCAGGCATCCCTGATCTCGCCCGATGGGTCGGCGATCTCGAAGTACCGGACGTTGAGGTGAACCGTCGGGACCATTGGACTCCGGGGATGCGCCACCAGGCTCAAGCCGGTCACAAAGAATCTGGCTTCCTCCAGCGCGGACACGTGAGCCCCGAGACGCTGAGCCAACTGAGGTGCGAGCACGCCTTCGACGACCGAGCGGTTGACGCCGGCCTTCTCGAAGGTGGCGCCCTCGGTCAGCATCCGGCTCACCCCTCCACCCCCGCCTTCTCGCTCCCAGTGATCCTCTCGGAACGCCACTCCACCCCGGTCCAACTCAGCAATGAGATCGGTGGCCTGGTGGTGCAGCCGTTCGATGCTGGAAATGACCCGGTTGCGGAACTCCGCGCCCATTATCGGCGCCACTCCTGGACTGCGGCAACAAAGGCGCGCGCATGGGCCGGCGGCGTGTCCGGAAGTATCCCGTGCCCCAGGTTTGCGATATGCCCGCGTTCACCAAATGCGTCCAGCATCTGGTGGGTCCGCTCGCGGATGAGAGGCGGCTCGGCGTACAGCCAACACGGATCCAGGTTACCCTGCAACGCTACCTGCGACAGCGGCAGTCGTCGACGAGCCTCTGCGGGATCGGTTTGCCAGTCCACCCCGACCACATCAGCCCCGGTCTCCGCGGCAATTTCCTCCAGCGCCCAATTCGAGCCGGGACAGAAGACGATCACCGGCCCGCCACCCGATCGGGCGAGCTGGACGGCCTGACTTAAATAAGGAAGCGCGAATTCGCGGAAATCCCGCGGTCCCAGTGCTCCGGACCAGGAATCGAACAACTGCAGGGCCTGCGCGCCCGCCTTCATCTGGGACACCAGGTAGTTCCCCACGATCTGAGCCAGCCGAGCCAGAAGGTCGTGAGCCATGGTCGGTGCCTCGACCAGAAGTCGCTTGGCATGGCTGAACGATTTCGACCCGGTTCCCTCTATCATGTAGCTCAGGAGCGTCCAGGGAGCCCCGGCAAAGCCTATGACAGGCACTCGACCGTTCAGCTCCTGGCGGACCAGCCGCAACGCCTCGAGCACGTAGCCGAGGCCATCTTCCGGGATCACGTCCCGCAGCCGCTCGAAATCGCCCGGCGTGCGAAGCGGCTGGTGGAAGCGGGGTCCTACACCGTCCTCGACTGAGAGCCTCATGCCCATGGCCTGAGGAACCACCAATATGTCGCTGAAGATGATCGCGGCATCCACACCGATGAGCTCGACTGGTTGCAGAGTCACTTCAGCTGCCAGCTCTGGGGTTCTCACCATCGTGAGAAAATCCGCGCGCTGCCGGACCGCCCGATACTCAGGCAAGTAGCGTCCTGCCTGTCGCATAATCCAGACTGGTGTTCGCTCCACCGGCTGTCGCCGGCAGGCGCGCAGAAAGAGGTCGTTCGCCATTATCCCCTGGTGAGCAGTCGGATGATCGCGGAAGCCACTCCCTGAACGGAAGGCTCGGTCGCCACTGCGGCCGGAGCCCAGCCGGCGGCTCGAGCGGAGGCGGCAGTGGTAGGGCCGATCGCCACCAGTCGGGGACGGCTCGCAGGAGGACACGCCTCAAGCAGCAGCTTCAGGACACTGGGACTGCCGACCACGACCACACTGCCGCTCGCAGCGGCGGCGCCGGCCTGCGAGTGGCTTGCCAGCACCGACCGATAGCACACTACTTCGTGGACCTCCATTCCCTTTGCCCGTAAGATGGTAGGCAAATCGTCCCGGTGCTTTTCACCACAGGGGAATAGCACCGGCCCCATCGCTCCCGCTTCCAGCATGGCATGAGCGAGCGCCGCAGCGGGGCTTACAGCAGCCTCGGCTCCCGAGGCAGGCATGCTCACCGGACCGAGCACTTGGAGCGGATGTGCCGTCGCGGGTCCAATAGCCCAGATAGCCGGATGCACGTCTGTGCTCCATTGCAGCCCCCCGGCGCGAATGCGCTCTACCACAGCCCCGGCGGCACGAGGAGAGGTGAAGGCGACGGACCCGAACTTGACCGGTTCCGTCAGGGCTGTGTCCAGCGGTGACCAATCGAGCGGCGGCTCGAAGTGAACGAGGGGATGCTCCGCTACGGTGGCCGGGACCCTGCTGAGGGCCGCCGCCAGCCCCGAGAATGTGCCAGCCGAAGCCGTCAACACGATCGTTTCACCCATCAGGGCTCGGTGACGGCGGGCGCCGGACTGGAGCGTGACTCCGCCAGGATTTCGCGAGCGCCTTCCTTTAGTAGCCGGGTCGCGAGCAAGCCGCCCAGAGCTGCCGTCTCATCCTCGTGCAGGACCGGACCGAGCTGGTGTCCCTCGACCTGTTCTCTGCCATCGTGCGAAACCACCCGTCCGTGAAGATGGAGCACATTACGCGCTCCGATCCTGAGATCGGCGTAAGCCGCGACCGGTACCTGGCAGCCGCCCCCTAATGCGTGAAGGAAAGCACGCTCGGCTGAGACCTGGAGCGCGGCAGTCGAGTCGTGGATTGCCTTCCTGACTAAAGCGGCGATGCTCACGTCTTCGGACCGCACGGTCACCGCCAGTGCTCCCTGTCCCGGCGCGGGGAGTATAAGGTCTGGGTCCAGGCGCTCGCTGATCCGGTGTTCCAGCCCCAGTCGCACCAATCCTGCAGTCGCGAGGACAATAGCAGTCCATTGTGGGTGGGAATCCAACTTGGCAAGGCGGGTATCGACGTTTCCGCGGAGGTCGACCACCTGGAGATCGGGCCGCTGATGTAAAAGCTGGGCACGGCGCCGCAGACTGCTGGTGGCGACCAAGGCGCCATCTGGTACTCCTCCCCAGGATAGCGGCCCGTGACCAACCAGGGCATCCCTCGGGTCCTCCCGCCTCCCAACGGCGCCGATGATGATACCCTGCGGAAGCTGGGTCGGTAGGTCCTTTAGCGAGTGCACCGCCAGATCGATACGGTGCTCGAGAAGGGCATCATCGATTTGCTTGGTAAAGAGAGCCCGGCTTCCCAGGCTCGCGAAGGGGACCTCGGGAGCGAGATCCCCGGTGGTCTTGATCTCGACCTGCTCAGTTCTTACTCCGGTAGTCGCCAGCTGGGAACGGATGCGCTCCGTCTGCCACAGAGCCAGCGCGCTTCCTCGGGTACCGATTCGGAGCGGAGCCGGAACTCCCGTCAACGCAACTCCGCGGCCGAAATGCCTCCGGTAACGGGCTCGACACCTGAAAGCTTGCTTACACGGGATGCCGCACGCTCTCCCGAGGCCAGGGCATCGCCGAGGGAAATACCGTCTCGATAGGTGCCGGCGAGAACCAGGCCGGGATTGCTTTGCTCGATCTGATCGGCAATGTCCTTGAACCGGCCGTAGCCTAGCACGTACTGGGGAATCGCCTTCGGCCAGATCTGAATAGCCTTGAATGACGGTTCTCCCCTCGTACCCAGCAAGGTGCGAAGCTCATCCAATACGCGAGCGGTCAGTGTCTGGGGATCGTTGTGAACGAAATCGGGATCGCGGGCGCCTCCGGCAAATACGGTCAGGAGCACGCGCCCCTCGGGAGCACGGTCGGCAAAGAGCGAAGAGGAAAAGATTGCGCCGA
>JAICPP010000024.1 GCA_025929805.1 Gemmatimonadales bacterium
CGGCCAACGGCCGTGGTCTCGTCGACGATCTGCTCCAGGATGTCGTCCAGGCTCAGGATTCCGACCACCGCACTTGCCTCGCCGGTCACGACCAGGCGCCGAACGCCCAGCTGCGCCATCCGAGCCATCGCTTCGTTGACCGGAGTGTACTCCTCCACGGAATGGACCGGAGTACTCATGATTTCCGAGATCGGTGTTTCGCTCGGATCAAAGCGGGCGGCGACGCACCGAAGTGCTATGTCACGGTCGGTGACGACGCCTACCGCTTGCCTGGGGTGAGCGCTTCCCAGCACGACCAGAGTCCCCACGTCGTGGTCGGCCATTCGCTGCGCGGCCGTCCGGATGTTTTCGCCCCCCATCGCGGTCGCAACTACGCGGCTACAGATCCTTCCTACTGACATATGGCCTCCTGGCTCGACCCATGATTGACTCGAATGTCTCTCGCAGCCTCAATTTCGGGCCCACCGCGTGAAGGAAGCATGAGACCGCGTCAGAAGAAGGCTTCACGCCACCTTCAGCCTCGGTTCAACGGCGGATGGAGAGCTTGGGAGTGCATTCCAGGAGGAGCCATGCGGGTAAGCGACATGATGCAGACGGAAGTCCAGGCGGTGTCGGTGGATACCCCGGCGAACGATGTGTTCGTCACCTTGGCCGACGAGCGAATTTCGGCGCTCCCGGTGGTCGACAACTCCGGGCGCCTGGTGGGAGTGATCTCCAGGAGCGATATCCTGGCGGCGGAGGAGGAAGCCGAGGAGGAGACCACGCGCCAGGCATTGCTCCGTGACACTCCAGTGCAGGATCTCATGACTGCTCCGGCGCTCACGATTGCTCCGGACGCGAGTGTAAGAGACGCGGCAAGACAAATGCTTGCCGCCGGTGTACACCGGCTCGTGGTCACGGACCGGGACCGCGTGGTGGGTGTCATCTCAACCACGGATATCGTGAGTGCGGTGGCAGCGGGTCGGCTGTAGTTCCGGAACGCTCCTCCTGGTGAGCCTCTGCTCGCCGCCGATCGCAGAGGCACAGGATACCGTTGCTACTACGATCGAACAGCTGGTGGAATCGGCTCGGGTTCCCTGGGCGCGCTGGCCCGACTTCGCGCCCTATCTTGACGCGGTGGCCCGGGTCTATCCGGGTCCGACGCCGTCACCGGTGTGGTTCGATGGTCTCCATCTCATTGCTCAAAGCCGAACAGCCGTTGCTGCGTTGCTCGCCGCTGATACTCACGGCCTCGACCCGGGCGACTATGATGCCGACCTGCTCGCGGAGTGGGCGCGCCGATCCGTTCGGGTGCCACTAGCTGCCGTCGAGCGGGCCCACTTCGATGTTCTACTCAGCGTGAACTTGATTCGCCTGCTCGACGACCTCCGGTCGGGCCGGCTGCATCGGGCGCTGCTTCCGTCTCCCACCCAGATCCCTGCCCGGCTGGACCTGGGGGTGGCGCTAACCGAGGCGCTTGCGGGCGATTCCCTGCCCAGAATGATTGCCGCCGCTTCCCCACGATTGGCCCAATACCAGAACCTGCAGCGCCTCCTTGTCCAGTATCGCCGCCTGGCGAATGACACGCTTCTCCGTCGTTTCACCAGCCGGACCTTGCTCTCCACCACACCGGCCGAGCCGCTCTCCGCCGTGCGCCGGCTTCTGGCTGCAACCGGCGACCTCTCACCGGACTCAGCGGCCGACTCCGCTGCGGGATCGATGGTGCAGGCAATACGACGCTTCCAATCCCGGCACGGGCTTCCACCCACTGGACGGCTGGATCCGTCGACCATTGCCGAGCTCAGCACGCCATTCGACCACCGGGTTCGACAAATTGAGCTCGCGCTCGAGCGGCTGCGGTGGCTCCCGCCGATCGGGCCCCAGCCCTTTGTGGTGGTAAACGTCCCAGCATTCCAGCTCTTCGCGTTCGACTCGGTGGGAGGGAGGGGGGCGCCCGTCCTCTCGATGAAGGTCATAGTGGGGAAGGCTCTGGATAAGCGAACACCGCTGCTGTTCGAGCAGATGCGCTATCTGGAGTTCCGGCCCACCTGGAATGTGCCCCGGACCATTCTGATGGAAGAGATCATGCCGCAGCTCCGACGAGATCCGGACCACCTGCGCCGAAATCGTATGGAGCTGATAGGCCCCCGTGACCGGGTGATCGGAAGCCGGGTCTCCGCCGAACTACTGGATAGTCTCGAGCGTGGTGAGCTCCGGGTGCGGCAGCGCCCCGGCGGTGAGAACCCCTTGGGAAGCGTGAAGTTCGTGTTTCCCAATGCGGCAAATGTCTATCTCCACGCTACCCCGAGAACCGAGCTGTTTGCCCACAGCAGGAGAGACTTCAGTCACGGGTGCATTCGAGTCGAGGACCCGACGGCGCTCGCCGCCTGGGTGTTGCGAGATCAGCCCCGTTGGTCCCGCGATAGCGTCATCGCAGCTCAAAAGGGCAAAGTCACCTCACGCGCAATGCTCACTCGGCCGATCCCAGTGGTGATCTTCTATACCACCGCGGTAGCCACCCCCATGGGTGGTGTCTGGTTTTTCCAGGACATCTACCGGCATGACCAGGAGCTCGACGAAGCGCTACGCGGGGCCCCTCTGTGAAGAGATCTTCACGCTCGCTTCAGCGGTGATTCGGCTGGGTTGATCCATCCTTGATGCTGCAGGCATAACCCGAAACGGAGCGTGGCCATGGCCATCGCCCAATCTTGGGCGCCAAGGTTGACTCATCCGCCGGCGGATCGTGACACGGTCCTCCAGACGGTCGCCCTCACCAAGACATACCGCATGGGCGAGGTGGATGTCCACGCGTTGCGGGGTGTGGACCTGGCCCTGCAGGAGGGCGAGTTCATGGTGCTGCTGGGAGTATCGGGGAGCGGGAAGTCGACGCTGCTCAACATTCTGGGCGGGCTCGATGTGCCCACCAGCGGACGGGTGTACTACCGGGGTGGCGAGCTCACCGGAGCCAGTGAGGCGGAGCTCACGCGCTACCGCCGCTATCATGTGGGATTCGTGTTTCAGTTCTACAACCTGGTGCCGAGCCTCACGGCCAGAGAGAATGTCGCGCTGGTTACCGAGATCGTCCCGGATCCCTTCGAGCCTGAGGAGGTGCTCGAGCTGGTTGGGCTGGGCGACCGGCTGGACCACTTCCCGGCTCAGCTCTCCGGTGGCGAGCAGCAACGAGTGGCCATCGCCCGCGCCGTCGCGAAACGGCCGGACATCCTGCTCTGCGACGAGCCAACCGGTGCCCTCGACTACGCTACCGGCAAGCTGGTCCTGGCCGCCATCGACCTGGTGAACCGCGAGCTCGGAACAACGACCGCAGTCATCACTCACAACGCTCCGATCGCCTCAATCGCCGATCGGGTCATAACGCTGGGCGATGGTCGCGTTGTTCACGAGCAACGAAACCCGGTGAAGGCATCGGCGGGCGGGCTGCAATGGTGAGCGCTCTCAATCGGAAGCTGTTCCGGGACCTCCTTCACCTCAAAGGGCAGGTAATCACCGTGGCGTTAGTGGTGGCCTGCGGCATATCCGGCTATGTGGCTTTTCAGAGCACCTGGGACTCCTTGGAGTACACCAAGGGCTCCTATTACGCGCGATACCGCTTTGCCGATGCCTTCATACACCTCAAGCGTGCACCAGAATCGGTCGCCAACCGGCTGGAAGGCATCGGCGGGGTGGCTCGGGTGTATACCCGCATCGTCCAGGACATCAATCTGCCAATTGCCCGGCTAGTGCAGCCGCCCATTGGCGAAATCGTGAGCCTCCCTTCGACCGGCCAGCCACCTTTGAATCAGCTTGTACTGGAGGCCGGCAGACTGCCCGAGACGGACCGAGAGGACGAGGCCGTGCTTCTCACCGCATTCGCGCAGCGGTTCCGGATCCAGCCAGGGGACACCCTGCCGGCCGTAGTGAACGGCACCCTCCGAACCCTCCAGATTGTAGGATTGGCCAGCTCGCCCGAGTATGTCTATCCCATCCCACCCGGCGGACAGTTTCAGGCCGATGACGAACGTTTCGCGGTGCTCTGGATGCGGCGCCATGCGATTGCACCGGCGTTCCAGATGGAAGGGGCATTCAACGACGCGGTGTTCGCGCTCCAGCCTGGAGTGTCGGAGACTCCTATTCTGCGGGAGACCGAGCGGATCCTGGAACCGTACGGGGGCCTCACGGCCGTCGGGCGGGCACGCCAAACCTCCAACTACGTCGTTGAGCAGGAGATGGAGCAGCTCCGCGCCTGGGCCACCGTCGTACCGCTCATCTTCCTGAGCGTATCCGCGTTTCTCGTCAACGTGGTGCTCTCGAGACTGGTGAGTCTCCAAAGGCCTGAGATCGCAACGTTGAAGGCCGTGGGCTACTCGAACTGGGAAGTGGGGCTTCACTTCTTCGAGCTGGTCGGCGTCTTCGTCCTGCTCGGCTCGGTGCTCGGGGTGGCCCTGGGAGCCGTGCTCGGGCGCGGTCTAACCAGCCTTTACACCGATGTCTTCCACTTTCCGTGGTTCACGTATCGGGTCTCGCCTGGAGTGATCGTGGCAGGGACCCTGATCAGCCTGATCTCGGCGATGGTCGGGGCTGCTTCAGCGGTGCGACAGGTAGTCACCCTTACGCCGGCCGAAGCCATGCGACCCGCCTCGCCGGCCGTATATCGTCCTCTCCTCTCCGAGCGCCTCGGCCTGGCATGGCTCATTTCCCAGTCCGGCCGGATGGTGATTCGGGAGCTGGAGCGAAGGCCCTTGCGGACGCTCCTCTCGGCCACGGGAATTGCGGCGGCTATAGCCATTCTTGTGGTCGGGCGCATCAGCCAGGACGCCTTCGAACTGGTCATCGACACCCAATTTCAGCGTGCCTGGCGGGAGGACCTCAGCGTGGACTTCCGGGAGCCCTTGCCCCGGCGCGCGGTCTTGGAGCTGGCCCATTTGCCGGGCATCTACCGGGCGGAAGGGCTGCGCACCCTGGGAGTACGGGCTCAGGTCGGCGCCGTGACTCGAGACGTGGCGTTACAGGCTTACCAGGACGATGCCGAGCTTCGGCGGGTGCTGGATCGCCAGGGCCGGGTTGTCCCACTCCCGCCAGACGGCGCTCTGCTCAGCGAGCAGCTCGCCAGCGCGTTACGGGTGCAGCCCGGTAATGTGGTCGCTGTCAAGCAGCTCGACGGAGAGCGCAGGACCTATCCGGTTCGAGTCGCGGGTCTGGTCGATGACTTGGCCGGGCTACAGATCTACATGCGCAGTGGGGCCCTGGAAGCAATGCTGGGGGAAGATCCCAGCGCGAACACCGCACTGCTCAAGGTCGACCCTCGCCAACTGGTAGGCGTCCAGCACCGTCTGAATGACATGCCTCAGGTCGCCGCGATAACTAGCCGCGCCGCCATCATCCGGCGCTTTCGGGAGCAAAGCGGCACGTCCATGCTCATCATCTCGGCCGTGCTGAGTGCATTCGCGGCGACCATAGCGGTCGGGGTGGTCTATAACAACGCGAGGGTGGCGCTCTCCGCCCGGAGCCGTGATCTGGCAAGTCTCCGGGTACTCGGCTTCACCCGAACGGAGATTTCGGGCGTCCTACTCTCGGAGCTCGCCTTGCAAGTGCTGTTGGCACTTCCACTCGGTGTGCTGCTGAGCCGGTGGTTCACAGCCTGGGTGGTCTCGATCGTTCATCCTGAGCTGTTCCGGCTTCCCGCGGAGGTCTCGCCTCAGCGCCTGGCGTTTGCCGTGTTGGTCACCTTGATCGCTGCGGCTGCCAGCGGGTTGCTGGTGCGGCACAAGCTGGATCACCTGGATTTGGTTGCGGTACTCAAGACGAGGGAATGACCATGGCTGACGAGATGTTCGACTCAACGCCCACCGCGGTATTGTCAGCCGAGACCATCGCGCCGGGGACAGCTCCGGTCCCGACCGAGAAAGTGGCAGTTTCACTTCGCCGGGGTCGTCCAGCAGCGAGGTCGAAGAACAGCTGGCGAACCAAGCGGATGGCCTGGCTCCTAGTGGGTGCCGGTCTGGCGACGGCCGTCGCCGTCGGTTTACGGCCTCACCCGGTACCGGTGGAGACTGCCGTGGTAAGCAGCGGAACGCTGGTGGTCACGGTGGATGAGGATGGCCGCACCCGAGTGAAGGATCGGTACCTGATCTCGGCACCGCTTGCCGGCACGGTGCCGAGGATGGCGCTCGAAGCGGGGGATTCGGTGGCGCGGGGCGCGTTGGTGGCCCGGATCGTTCCGACGGCAGCCCCGCTACTCGACCCGCGCTCCCGGGCCGAGTCCCAGGCGAGGATCGCTGCGGCGCGAGCCGCTGTGCGGCAGGCCGGCTCGGCCGTCGAGCGGGCCCGGGCCGCCTCTGACTTGGCCAGCCGGGAAGCCACCCGACAGCGAAACCTGCTCCGGGACGGCGCGGCTGCGTCGCAGGTGGTGGAGCAGGCCGAGACTACGGAGCGGATGCGCCGCGAGGAGCTGGTCAGCGCCGAGTTTGGTCTCGAGGTGGCTGCCTCCGAGCTGCGTCTTGCCCAGGCGGCGTTCCAGAGAGTCGGTGCTGCGGTGCGGGAAGAGTTTCCGGTGAGGGCGCCCGTGAGTGGACGGATCCTTCGGGTGCTGCACGAGAGCGAGGGGGTGGTGCAGCCCGGCACGCCACTCCTGGAGATCGGGAATCCAATGGTGCTCGAGGTTGTCGTGGACGTTCTCACGACCGATGCAGTGGGCATTCGGCCAGGTGCCCCGGTGCGGATCGACCGATGGGGCGGGGACTCCACGCTCAGCGGTCACGTTCACCGAATCGAGCCCTCGGCCTTCACTCGCCTATCCGCCCTTGGCGTGGAAGAGCAGCGGGTGAACGTCGTCATTGATCTCGATCCACCTTACCAACGCTGGGGCCGGCTCGGTGACGGCTACCGGGTCGAGGCGAGTATCGTCGTGTGGGAGGGGCGCGATCGGCTGATCATTCCCGGCGGCGCGGTGTTCCGTCACGATGATGGCTGGGCTACCTACGTGGTGGAGGATGGGCGGGCTCGTCTCCGGCCCATTCGGGTGGGGCACCGCAATCCTGCCGCAATCGAGGTCCTCGGCGGCGTACATGCCGGAGAGCAGGTGGTCCTCTACCCGAGCGACAATGTCGTGGATGGCGCGCGTACTGAGATTCAGTGAGCTTGGGACCGCAACTCCCGAAGAAGCTTCCGTCCCCGACTCCGCATTGCCGGGCTTCCGGTTCGGGTGAGTTCCTCCAGCAATTTCAGCACCGGCCGGTGCAACCGCGGCTCCTGCAGCGCGAGATCCGCCAGGGCTTGCATCGACATGGTCTTAACGATCCGGCTCTCGTCCTTCAGATACTCGGTCAGGATTGCCAGCACCCCACTGCGCTCCGATGGCGTCAGGGAAAGCCGGGGGATCATCTGGGCCAGATGCCAGCGCACCTCCTGTTGCTCAGCCACTCTCGCCAGCTCGATCAGCCTGCGCTTATAGGGGAACAGGAGTTCTGGCCGGCGGGCGGTGACCTTCTCGCTGACATCCGAGCACCGCATCCTAATTAACGGATCGGGATCACTCATTCCGTCTACCAGAACGGCAAACTTCCCAGGGTCAGCCATAATCTGGTCCACGACGGCGGCCGCGGCGCCTATGGAGCGGCGGTCCCCGCCCTGGAGCGGGCGCAGCAGCGAGTCCATGTGAGCGGGCCCAATCCCGAGGTGGGCATGACCATTCAGTCCGACAGCCGAAACGGCGGATACCGATCGGTGGTCAGCAGGAATGCGTAGGCGGCGACCCGAAGCCACCAACGGAATACGTTCACCACGAATTCGAACAATGCTCGCGGGTATCGGCCAGTGAGCAGAATGGCGAACCAGGCCACGATGACACAGCACACCGCGGCGATTGCCAGAAAAGCAAGGACGATGTAGTGGGGGATTGCCAAGAACCATTTCACCAGAGGCAGCCACCGATTCAATTCCGTCGCGTCAGGGTAGGGAACTGTGATGAGTACAGCCTGCTCCTCATCGGTCGACGGGTATTCGTCCCGCAGCAGGCAGAGGTAGGCGGATACGCGAGTACTGAATCGGGTCAGCTCCAGGTTCCAGTCGAACCACCAGCGGGGATATTTCCGCCGAAACAACAGCATCAGCGCAGTCGGCAGAACCAGGATGCCACCCGCCACAACAGCAAAATTCTCCTCCGATCCCGCGTGCACCGCGGGTCCGGATAGGAGAGTCAGGATGATGGCAATCGGGATGACCGCAAACGGTCGCAAAAACGTGGTCAGCCGGTCTCGTTCATACTCTGGGTAATCGATCTCGAGCAGCGCCGGAAACTCTGGAATAAAGCCTTCGCTCATTATCTCCCTCCGGCCCGGTGCGGATCGGTCGTCCGGGCATAGTTGGACGGCAAGGCTTCCCACCCAGCCGATGGGCTGAAGCCCCCGCGGCAACGGAGTTCCTGTCAGTCAATCCCCACCACCAGCTCATCCTTGACCGTGCGCACGCCGGGAGCTCCCCAGGCGGCCCGCTCCGCCTCCTCCCGTTCGGCCCAGGTGCGAACTCTTCCACGCAGGGTGATGGTGCTGTCCTCGGCGTCCACCTGAATGCCTCGGGCGTCGATTTCCGCGCTCCGGCGCAAGGCCGATTCAATCCGGTGCTTCACCTCGTCCGACTGCACCGGCTGCGTGACCTGGAGGCGGATCCGGTTGTCCACCCCACGCACGCCACTCAGGCGGCGGGCGGCATTCTCGGCCGCAGCCCGCTGGAACTGCAGGGCCACCTCACCCTCCAGGGTAACCCAGCCGTTCTCCACCCGAACCTGAATCTTCTCGTGGGGGACCGCAATGTCCCATTCCAACGCGCGCAGCACTGCCTGGGCCACGTCGGTGTCGGTTCGCCTCATTGAATGAAGCAACTGCACGTCGATATCGTTGGCGACCGCGCGCACACCTGCCACCCGTTTGGCCGCCCGCTCGGCGACGACCTTTTCGGCATAAGTCTCAACGCTGCCGGTGAGCGTCACGACCCCGGGCTGGGTTACGGCGACTCCGATATGCGCGGCGTTCAGGGAGGGCTCCCACTCCAGTTCTTCCTGGACCCGGTGCTGCAACTTCGTCGAGTTACGCATAGTATCCTCTCAATCGCGTGTGCTCCAAGATGTTGCCCGCCGTGTGAAGCTGGTGTGAAGTGTGGTGTAAATCCGGTTTACCCGGCCAATGAACCGATGCTCCGAGGCGCCATGCGGATTCTGGTGGTCAACTGCGGCAGCGCGACGCTTAAGTACAAATTCTTTGCCACCGAAGACGGAGCCATGGAGCTTCTCGCGGGGGGCGTGGAGGAGGTCAGCGGCGGATATCGCGCGGCGGTAACTGCTGTACTGGATGGGCTTCCCCAAGCTCCAGATGCCATTGCCCACCGAGTGGTCCATGGCGGCGACCGCTTCCCCGACGTGAGTAAGTTGGACGTTCGGATGCTGAACCAATTGCGCGAGCTCAGTTCCCTGGCCCCACTCCACAACGGACCGGCGGTGGAAGGCATCGAAGCCACCCTCGGGCTGGGTGTCCCGCTGATCGCCGCATTCGATACGGCGTTTCATCGCAGTCTACCTGAGCGCGCCTGGCGCTATGCCCTGCCCGAGTTGCCTGGGGTGCGCCGATACGGATTTCACGGCTGGTCACATCGGTCCGTCATGGAGCGGTATGCGGAGCTTTCGGGCAATCCTCGCCCAACCATTATCACCCTGCATCTGGGCGGTGGCTGTTCCGCTACGGCTATCCAGCAGGGTCAGTCAATCGACACATCGATGGGGTACACTCCTCTGGAAGGTTTAGTAATGGGGACACGCCCCGGCGACCTGGATCCCGGGATCCTAGCCCATCTCATGTATAAGGGCATGTCGTTGGAAGAAATCCGCCGTCTGCTGCACTACGACTCGGGGCTCCAAGGGCTGGCCGGCAGCCAGGACATGCGCGAACTGCTTCGAAGGGAAGACCATGCCGCGTGCATGGCGGTGGAGATCTTCTGCTATCGGATAGTGAAGTACGTTGGAGCCTATCTGAGCGCGCTGGGCGGAGCCGAGGCGACTGTCTTTACCGGAGGGATCGGCGAAAACTCAGCTGAAGTTCGACGCAGGGTTTGTCTCGGGCTGAGCTGGGCCGGGTTGCGGCTGGATGAGAGCCGAAACCAGCGGGGGGAGGAGTGCATATCGGCCCCCGAATCGACCCTGGCCGCGTACGCCATTCGCACCGACGAAGAGCGGGTGATCGCGCGCGAAGCCGGCTACTTACTGGCGGGTGCGGTGCCGGAACCTTCCCCGAGGCACCGCTGAGCTGCGCCTTCTTGCCTGCCGCCGGGTTCTGACAGGCTCACCCTTGGGCGGGCTCAGCACCATTGTGCCTGCAAAGACTTCGGACGGTCTACCCAGGTTGTAATACCCGTCGAAGAAGCGCTCGTACGCCTGATCTACGTCGAAGCGCTGCGCGGTGATCGTGTCGGTGACCCTCACTTCGACCTCCTCTCTCCCGAGTCAGCTGCGTCAGAACTCACCAAGAAGATGCCTGCGCACGGGTGAAGCGAAGGTGAAGAAACTGCGAATTTCTTCCTGCGGCTATCGAGCCGTCGGCGGAATTAGAACCACGGCGCCGCGGACTCGGCCGGCACGAAGTTGATCCAGGCCCTGGGGTGCTTCGGAGAGGGGGAGAAGCTCGACGGCAACCCGGAGCGGCACCTCCGACGCCACCTTGAAGAACTCGTCTCCGTCCTGTCTGGTGAGATTGGCGACCGAACGAAGGACTCGTTCCCCCCAGAGAATCGCATACGGGAACGAAGGAATGGGAGTCATGTGGATGCCGGCGCAGACCACCGTCCCGCCCGGACGAACGGCTCGGAGCGCAACTGGCACCAAATCGCCCACCGGGGCAAAGATGATAGCCGCATCGAGGTCTTCCGGCGCGCGTTCGGTTGAAGCTCCAGCCCAGGTGACTCCCAGCTCACGGGCGAATTCCTGTCCCTCAGCATCGCCGCTCCGGGTAAACACGTACACCGCTCTGCCCTGGTGGAGGGCGATTTGCGCTATCAGGTGAGCGGCGGCCCCGAATCCATAGATCCCGAGTCGCCCTGCGTCGCCGGCCACCCGCAGTGACCGGTAACCGATCAATCCGGCGCAGAGCAGGGGAGCGGCTTCCGCATCGGGGTAGCGGGAGGGAAGCGAAAAACAGAAGCGTTCGTCCGCCACGGTAAACTGGGCGTAGCCTCCATCCACCTGATAGCCGGTGAATCGCGCCCGCTCACACAGGTTCTCCTGCCCCGAGCGGCAGAACCGGCACTGCCCACAGGTCCAGCCCAGCCAAGGCACCCCCACTCGATCACCCACTCGAAACCGCTCGGCCCCAGAACCCCTGTCGCTCACCGTGCCGACGATTTCGTGTCCCAGGATGAGCGGCAGCTTGGGCTCGGGCAGCTCGCCATCGGCAAGGTGAAGGTCGGTGCGGCAGATCCCACAGGCGTGTACCCGGAGGAGCAGCTCTCCAGGGCCAGGACGTGGGATCGGTAACCGGGACGCCCGGAGGGGACGCTGTGGTTGGTCCAGCAGCATCGCCTCCATGCCATCGATCATCGAGGTGTTCTCCCCGGTAAAGCGATCTTCACCAGCGCTTCACCGCTGGTTCAGCCGGACACGTGCAGATTGGAGCATGGGATCAATACCGACCTATGACCTAGTCGTCATCACGGCCTCTCGCCGGAGGCATCCAGAAGGAGGCAGCCCATGACTGTTTTGCATGAGATAGCTCCCAGGCTCCGGCACAATTCTCCTATCGCTTCGGTGCTGCATACAGCACATCAGGGATGGCTGGAAGAGACCAGTGAGTACTTGACCCCTCTCCTGGGGGGATACGCTCCATTCTGGGATCGCTGGACCGCGGTGCGCTACCTGGCCGACCAGTTTCTCCCCCGGCTGCGCCGGGAGCGGGCGCTGGTAGACACGTTCAGCGAATCTCTGCCGCCCGAGATCTGGAAGAGCCTCACTCAGGAAGGTGAGCGGATCGGTCAGTTACAGCGCAAGCTCGATAATCTCGGCCGCCGCCGGGGCACTGCGTGGGTGATTTCGCCCGTTGCCGGCGAGCTGCTCCATGCGCTGCAGGCCTGGTGTGCCGATATCGAACTCGTGGTGCGGCAGATCTCGCGGGACGCTCTCCCGGAGAAAGGGAGGAAGCTGCTCGCCCGGCTCGAGCCGTCCAGCACCGTCGCCACATGACCGGCGCCACGCCCGCCTTGCTGCCAACCCGGCCGGTGACCGCTCCTCCGGTACACCGGGCGCGGGTGAGCCCGGCAATGAGAACATCCTCGAATACCTTCACAGGCATGTCCTGGCGTCAGTAGGCGCGCTCCAGAGCAGCTTCTAGCTCGTCCCTTCTACAACCGTAAGGACACGCTGGAGCCGTCGTCGGACATCCTCAGCTATCGGCTGAATGGCATCGTTCCCGCTCAGGCTCAAGGCCTCGACCGGGTCGAGCGCGGCCACAACGGTGCGCGCCGGATCATCGGCCGCGTAGACGATCACGTTGCAGGGCAGCAGCAGGCCGATGTCCAACTCGGCCTGGAGCGCGCGGTGGGCGAGAGGCGGATTGCAGGCGCCGAGGATCAGGTAGGGCCTGAACTCGATGTCGAGCTTCTTCCGAAGGGTGGCGGCGACGTCGATCTCCGTGAGGACGCCGAACCCCTCGCTTCCCAGCGCCTCGCGGGTTCGCGCGACGGCCTGGTCGAAGGGCAAGGAAACGGTGGTACTCATGCCATACCGGGTGCTGTGCTGAAGCATAAAACTCTCCAAGTCGGAGCTCCCCCTGAAGCTACCCGGACGTCGTGGGTTTGGGGTGAAGCCAGGGTGAAGATCCCCTCAATGGCAAGGTTTCTTCAGCGCTCCTTCAGCCTCACTTCAGGTTCAAGGTGGTACTCTTAAGCCAGGCGCGCAGGAGGTACTCATGACATTCAAGAATCGGCGTGAAGCCGGACGTCGACTGGCCTTGGTGCTGGACAAGTTTCGGCCCCAGCAGCCGGTCATTCTCGGTTTGCCGCGCGGCGGTGTGGTAGTCGGGCACGAGATTGCCAAGGCCCTGGATGCACCTCTCGATGTCCTCCTGGTGCGGAAGCTTGGCGCGCCCGGCGCCGAAGAGTTCGCGATCGGCGCGGTGGCGCCCGGTGCGACCCTGCTTAACCGAAACCTGATCGCTGCTCTCGCAGTCAGCCGCGACTACTTGGGCCGCGTAATCGCGCGGGAAACCGACGAGCTGAAGCGGCGGGAGCGTGTCTACCGCGGCAACCGCCCTGCGCTTCCGGTCGAGGGCCGCACCGTCATCCTCGTTGACGACGGCCTGGCCACGGGGGCAACGGCTCAGGCAGCAGTCCAGTCCCTCCGGAGCCGGGCACCTCGGCAGATCATCTTCGCTGCTCCGGTATGCTCCGAGGACGGGGCCAATGCGCTGCGCGGCGTGACTGAGGAAGTCGTATGCCTGGAGTGCCCGCCGAACTTTGGTGCTGTGGGGTATTGGTACCAGGACTTCGCTCCCACTACCGATGCAGAAGTGATCCAGTGCCTCCGCGGGTCGGAAGACCGTAGGATTCCGGCATGATCGCCCACCCAGACTCCGCGAGCCAGCGCGAGGTCATGATCCTGGCCCGAGCGGCTCGGCTGCCAGGTACGCTGGCCCTGCCTGCCCAACCGCGAGGCTTAGTGCTCTTTGCTCACGGCAGCGGGAGCAGTCGCCTCAGCCCGAGGAATACTGCGGTTGCACACCAGCTGCGTGCGGCTGGGCTGGGGACATTGCTGTTCGACCTCCTGACCGAGACCGAGTCGGCGGATCGCGGCAATGTTTTCAATATCGATCTGCTCGCCCAGCGGCTGCTGGCGGGCACCGAATGGGTCCGTCGGCAACCCGAGGCTGCAAGCCTCAACCTGGGTTACTTCGGGGCCAGCACCGGCGCGGCTGCCGCACTGAAGGCTGCAGCTGCCTTGACCGTCGAGATCGGCGCCGTGGTATCGCGCGGAGGAAGACCGGATCTGGCGGGCGATGCGCTGCCCCGGGTTCGAGCTCCCACGCTGCTGCTGGTGGGAAGCCGCGACCCAATCGTCCTGGATTTGAATCAGGCAGCTCTCGCCCGACTTACCTGCCCGGCCCGACTTGTCGTTGTCCCAGGAGCCAGTCATCTGTTCGAAGAGCCCGGTACACTGGAGGAAGCGGGTCGGCTTGCCGCCGCCTGGCTGGTCCGCCATCTGGCACCCCAGCCCGCGGTCGGGAGTGCCCAATGAGTTGGCCGGCCGGATCTACCATCGATCCCGCCAAGGCCGTCGCCCGATTGGTGCGGGAGGTGGCCGAGCCGGTCGCCGCCATCGAAGAGGCGGAGCTGGGACCACTTCTGGATCGCATGACGCAGGCCAAAGTGGTCCTCCTGGGCGAGGCAAGCCACGGTACCTCGGAGTTCTACCGGATGAGAGCACGCATTACCCGGGAGCTGATCGCCCGGCGAGGGTTCACCATCGTGGCGGTTGAGGCCGATTGGCCGGACGCCTCCTGGATTGACCGGTATGTCCGCCATGCGGCGCAGCCTCGTTCATCGGAAAAGCCCTTCCAACGTTTCCCCACCTGGATGTGGCGCAACCAGGAAGTGGCAGAGTTCGTGGAATGGCTTCGCTGGCACAACGGAACGGTCGCCGACCCCCAGGCCCACGCCGGCTTCTATGGTCTCGATCTCTACAGCCTGTATGGATCGATCGGTGCCGTGCTCGACTACCTCGACCAGGTCGATCCCACTGCCGCGCGCGTGGCGCGAGAACGCTATGCCTGTCTGGCTCCCTGGGCAGGAAATCCCGCCGGCTACGGGCGGGCGGCGCTGACCCAACGGCATCGCAGCTGCGAGAACGAGGTGGTCGCGATGCTGGTGCATCTGCTCGAGCGCCGACTGGAGTATGCTCGACGGGATGGTGCCCGTTTCTTCGAGGCGGCCCAGAACGCCAGACTGATCACCAATGCGGAGCGCTACTACCGGGTGATGTACCACGGATCGGTGGCGTCCTGGAATCTGCGGGATCAGCACATGTTCGATACCCTGCAAGCCCTGCTGGCCTTCCGCGGTCCTGAAGCCAAGGCCGTCGTCTGGGAGCATAACTCTCACATCGGTGATGCGGCTGCGACCGAGATGGGTGCTCGCGGCGAGCACAATGTGGGGCACCTCTGTCGCCAGGCCCATGGAGAAGCCGCCTACCTAGTGGGCTTTGGCACCGATCATGGCACAGTCGCCGCCGCCACGAACTGGGATGAGCCGATGCAGATCATGACGGTGCGGCCGGCACATCCCGACAGCTACGAGCGACTGTGTCACCAGGCCGAAGTTCCCGCGTTTTTGCTTTCACTCCGCGAGCCGGCTCGGCCGGAGGTGCGGGAGGAGATGATCCCGCCCCGCTTGGAGCGGGCGATCGGAGTCATTTACCGGCCCGCGACCGAGCTCCAGAGTCACTATTTCCAGGCATCGCTGCCGCACCAGTTCGACGAGTATGTGTGGTTCGATGCCACAACGGCAGTCCGACCACTGGCCGGAACTCCGGCCGGAGGGGTGCCGGACACCTACCCGTTTGGGCTCTGATAGAAGAGGCCAGCGGGCGGAAAGGAGAACGGTCATGAGACACCCTGACTCGCGCACGCTGCTCCTGGTGCCGCTTGACGGATCCAGCACCGCGGAGGAGGCACTTCCGGTCGCTGCGGCCATTGCCCACCGCAACGACTGCCACCTCCACTTGGCTGCGGTGCACGAGCCGCTGCCCGCTCTTCGCTCCCTCGGCGAGGAGGTTGACGTCGAGCTGGAGGAGCAGCGGGGGGCTCAGCTGGCGGATTACCTCCAATGGGCAGCCAATGCGGTTGCGACCACCCACGGAGTGGAGGCCAGCTACACCGTGCTCAAAGGCTCGCCAGCGCGGGCGTTGGCGGAGCATGCTCGGAGCAGGCACGCGAGCCTGATCATCATGACCACCCATGGATACAGCGGCGTCAGCCGGTTCTGGCTGGGGAGTGTGGCCGACCAGCTTCTCCGGCGAGTCGGGGTCCCGGTGCTCCTGCTCCATCCCAAGCACAATGGGCATGCGGAGTTTCATCACATTCTGGTGGCCGTGGACGGATCAGCGGAAGCTGAGCGAGTGCTCGAGACCGCCGTCGGGTTTGGGGCGCTCATGGCCGAGGTCCGCTACTCCGTGCTCCGGGTGGTGGAACCTCCCATCCCTGTGATCACCCGGTTGGCCTTGTATCCGACTCCAGCTGCCGAAGCGTCGCTCGCAGGGCAGGAGAGCCGGGCAACCAGCTACCTGGAAACGTTGACCCACTCGCTCCGGGAGCGGGGGATCGTGGTGAATACCCAGGTCGTTGCCGGACGGAATGTCGCCGAGAGGATTGAGGAGACAGCCCACTCTCGAGGGGCCGATCTCATCGTGGTCGGGACCCATGGCGCGAGCGGGCTCGAGCGCATGATGTTGGGGAGCGTGGCAGACAAGGTCATTCGTGGGGCATCCCAGGCCGTGCTCGTGGTGCCGACCACCCGAGTCGGCGCTGCGAGCCTACGTCCCGGCGAAGAACTCGCCGGAGGTCTCAACGGCGGGTCCGGCCACGGAGCTCGAGACACTCCACCAGTGACGTCGCTCTCTTCTCGCTGAGCAATCCTTATAGGTGATATAGAAAGCTCCTCGATTCTCAACGCGATCCGGGCCGACCTCATCGTGGTCGGCCCGCGCGGCGCAGGTGGCCTCGACCATATGCTGCTCGGTAGTGTGGCCGACAAGATCATCCGAGGCGCCTGGCCGGCGGTACTGGTGGTACCGACCAGAAGAGAGGCAGCCTGACAACGCGCCAAATGATTCCCCGTCACGAGCTGCGGCGGCATACCTCGGAGATCGAGTTGCACATCCAGGCCGGGACGCTGGCCGATCTTCTGGCCGAGGCTGGCAAGGCTCTGGCGGAGGTGCAGCTCGCGGGCGCCGACTGCGCCCAGGGTGGGCCGGCCCGTGCCATTCGGGTCTCCTCCTCCGACCGGGAAGCCTTGCTGGTAGACTGGTTGAATGAGCTGATCTTCCTGGCCGATCTCGACCGGTGGGTGGCCATGGAGTTCGAGATCGGCCATGCTGAAAACACCGAGGTCCGCGCCAGAGCATCGGGGGTGATCCTGGATTGGGCCCCGAGCCGAGCCAAGGCAGCGACCATGCACGGGCTGAGGGTCAAGGACCTTCCCGGTGGCCTCGAAGCATCCGTCATTATCGATGTGTGAAGGGATACCATGACTGCTTATCCGGCGATCGCCCGAAGCGCATGGTTCCGGGAAATTCCCACCACTGCCCGGGCCGACATGCGGGTGCCGGTCCGGATCTATGCCGACGATGTGCTGTGGCAGCAGATCAGCGAAGACCGATCCCTGGAGCAGGCGGTCAACGTGGCCACCCTGCCCGGCGTGACCGGCCAGGTCTATGCCATGCCTGACGTGCACGAAGGCTACGGCTTTCCCGTTGGCGGAGTGGCGGCAATGGAAGCGGAGTCCGGCGTCATCTCCCCGGGCGGGGTGGGGTACGACATCAACTGTGGGGTACGGCTCCTCGTGTCGGATCTGGATCTGGCGGCCGCTCGATCCCACCTGGAGGCCGCGGTTCACGATCTGAGCCGAAGCATTCCCTCGGGCCCGGGCCGCAATCCGCAGCTCGATCTCACGACCGCGGATCTCGACCGGGTGCTGGATGAAGGCTGTGAGTTTCTGCTGGACCTGGGGATTGCGTCACCGGAGGACCTTCGCAACACCGAAGCGGGTGGCCGGCTTCCGGCGGCCCGAAGCGCATCAGTCTCCCCCAAGGCCAAACAACGCGGCCACAATCAGCTCGGCACCATCGGGTCGGGAAACCACTTTGTCGAGGTCCAGGTTGTGGACGAGGTGTTTGACTCGGCCGCGGCCGACGCCTACGGGATCCATCCCGGGCGGATCACGGTCCTGATCCACACCGGATCTCGCGGCCTGGGCCACCAGGTCTGCACCGACTTCGTCCGGCAGATGGATCAGATCATGCCCCGGTACGGCATTCATCTGGCCGACCGCCAGCTGGCCTGTGCTCCGTTCAGTTCACCCGAAGGCCGGGCGTATTTCGCGGGGATGTGTGCCGCGGCCAACTTCGCCTGGGCCAACCGCCAGGCGATCACCAGCGCGGCTCGCCGGATCTTCACTCGGGCCTACGGCACGGCGGGACACCTGCGGCTGGTGTATGACGTCGCGCACAACATCGCGAAACTGGAGGAGCATGGGGGGGCCAGGCTTTGCATTCACCGGAAGGGCGCCACCCGCGCATTCGGACCGTCCCACCCGGAGACTCCGATCCCATATCGCCACGTAGGTCAGCCGGTCTTCATTCCGGGCAGCATGGGCACCGCCTCGTACGTGCTGGCGGGTAACGACGCCTCCATGACCCTGAGCTTCGGAAGCACGTGCCACGGTGCCGGTCGCGCCATGAGTCGGGGCGAAGCCAAGCGTACCCGTTCCGGCCACGAGGTACGCCGGGAGCTGGAGCAGCAGGGGATCATCGTGCGCTGCCCCTCGAGCAGCGAGCTGGCTGAAGAGGCACCCACCGCCTACAAGGACGTCGAGCGAGTGGTCGACGTAGTCCATCATGTTGGGTTGGCCCGAAAGGTGGCCCGGCTGAAGCCACTCGGAGTCGTGAAAGGGTAGGAGGCTAGAACGGCTTGAACCCCGGGCTTCCGTACCGAGTGAGGTGGAGCAGGTCCCAGAGCGGGATTGCATATGCAATCGCCACCAGCACCACCGCAACGACAAACCAGAGACCCAGCCGGTCCCAGAGCCCCGTCCGATAGCCTCCCGGCGGTTCTCCGAGCGACTCGGCCCAGATGATGGGTGGCTGCGCTCGCCGTTCACCCGCCAGCAGCGTCCCCAGCATGACCAGCACGAAGAAGCCCGCACTGGTAAACAGGATGACCCCGCCCAGCGCGGAAATGGAAGTGAGGGTTTGCCAGGCATGGGCCTGGGCGGCGTCGCCAAAGCTGGTAGCAAAGACCCGCCGGGGGAGGCCCTGCAAGCCGGCAATGTGCCCGGTGAAGGAGAACAGCGCCATCCCGATGAACCAGAGATACGGCTGCACCTTGGCCAGTAGCTTGAGCTCCAGCTCGCGGCCACTGACCTTGGGCACCAGCCAGTATGCGGCGCCCATGAAGGTGAGCGCCGCTGCGCTGCCCACCGTGAGGTGGAAGTGCGCTGCAATCCAGGCGGTATTGTGCACCACCGAGTTCAGTGCATAGGCCGCATTGATGGCGCCGCCGAAGCCGCCGACCAGGAACAGAAGGCAGCCGAGCAAGACGCTGGAGACCAGCGGGTTTCCCCAAGGTAAAGTCCGGATCCAGCCAAAGAGTCCGGTGCCCCCCCGGAGTCGTCCCGCGACCTCCAGTGAGGCCACAATCGTGAATGCCGTGACCAGACTGGGGAACGAAATGATCATCGTGTTGAAGGTGTGGAACAGCTTCCACCCTGCGGGAATGCCTGGGTCCTGGAATTGATGGTGCAGTCCGACCGGCGTGGACAGCACCAGGAACAAGGTGAACACCATTCGGCCGAGGGGCTCGGAGAAAAGCTTACCGCCAGCTTCCCGCGGCAGCACCGTGTACCAGATGGCGTAGGCCGGAAGAATCCAGAAATACACCAGGGGATGCCCGAAGAACCAGAAAAGAGTCCGGGCAAGCATTGGATCGACCGTCTTTACCAGCCCCAGCGACCAGGGAATCAGAAGAAAGAGCATCTCCGCCGCCACACCCATGGTCGCCAAGAGCCACAGCATGGCGTTTGCCGCGGTGGCGTGCATGGCCAGGCTGACCGGCCGTCCCGGGTTCGCGGCACGCGCGCGGCGCCAGGCCACGATCATGCTGGCGGCCCAGCCCCAGGACCCCACCACCAGCAGCGTGAGTCCTATATAGAAGAGGGGGTGCGCCTGCAGCGGCGGATAGAAGGTGTACAGCACGCTCGACTTGAACGCGAACACTGTTCCGATGGCCATCACCACGCCGGCTAGAGCCAGCCAGAACATGGCCCAGGAAAAGCGGGGCCAGGGGATGCTTCCGTTTTCCTTTTGGGCTACTGCGTAGCCCAACGCCATGATGAAGAAGGTGGTGAAGACCAGCGCCATCAGCACGCCATGGGCGGTGACGGACATGTAGTACATGCTGGCGGAGCGGTAGGGCAGCTCCAGATTGGCTCGGCTGATTGCCTGCATCATCGCCATCGCTGCGGCCACCCCGAAGGCGAGTACAGCAACCCAGATGTTCGCGCGGATGAGTGGGTTGGCAGGTTCCTCCCGCGGCAAGACGCGGGAAGGGGTCTCAACCGAGATCCGGGGTTTCACCGCATCAGCGGACATCGGCCACCTCCCGAGCAGGCGATTTCCATTGGCTCGCAGGGACCACATGTAGTTTGGCCGCCATGGTATGGTGGCCCACCCCGCAGTACTCGTTGCACGCAATCAGGTACTCGCCCGCGGCAAACCTGGTGGTGAACTGGCTCACGTACCCGGGCACCACCATCGACTGGCCATTGGTGCGGACAATCTGAAAGCCGTGGATCACGTCGATGGATGTCAGGTGAAAGGTCACCGGCGTGTCGGCTGGAAGAGTCATTTCCGGCGGCAGCCAGGTAAACATGAGTCCGACCACTCGCGCATGCACCCGGCCTCTTTGATCCAGGGAGACACCTTGGCGGCGGAACCTGGGGTCGGACAGGGCCTGACCCGGTGGAATGGTCTCGACATGACTGGGCGGATGAATCTGATGCCCCAGCGCGGCCACGGCTGTGCTGGTGAAGAAAAGCGCGAGCACGACCCCAACGCCCCACATCCAGATCCGCTCATAGAGGTCGATGTTCATGGGGTCACGGGCTGGCGGGCGAGAAAGATGTAGATGTAGATCCCGAACCAGGCAAGGACGAAGAGCGCGACGTACGCGCCCACAAAGGCAAAGGTGCCGATCGGGTGCTTGGGCAGACCGGCAGGCATGTCGGACACGGACCCTCCTCGGTTCGGGATGAGCGACGCTTGAGGATAGCGTCGGCTCGATGAAGGGTTTTACGTGAGTTGAATGAAGGGAGCTTTATGCCGCAAGCAGGCCGGCCACCGAGGCGCGATGCCCGGTGGCCGCCAAGTAGGTTGGTTGTCAGCTAGGGAGTCTGAGCTCTGAAGTTGACCACGGGTGCTACGGCTGCCGAGTAAACGACCCGAACAGTCCAGCCTCCCGGCTGCCCCGCGGTGGTGACAAAGGTCCCGTTATCGCCCAGGGAGCGGGTGTATACCTGGGTCTGGGCCGCGTCGAAGATCTGGAGCGTGACCGAGCCACCCGAGATGGTTGTGGCTTGATTGACGTTTGCTTGAGTGCCGCTGTTCTGCCAGGTATAAGAGATGGTTCCGGAGAATCCCTGAACATCACTGACCTGGTATTCGAAGTTGCCGGGTTGGTTGACAATCTGCGGCTGAATGCCGGGCGCCGTCGGCGAATCGGAACACGCGCCAAGCCAGGTAGTGCCTGCGGCGAGGACGGCAAGAGTCGCCAGGCGCATGCGTCGAGCGGGCTTCACGAGAACTCCTCGGTGAGGGTGTGATTCGGGATATCACAAATCGTGTGCCAGCCCGGCGGGGACGGCGTGGCGCGCACATTCAGGAATTTTCGTGAAGAGATTGTGAAGAAATAGGAAAGAAATGCCTAACTCAGAGCGCGGTCTGTGAAGACGCGGCCAGACTCACTGCTTTTTGCCTCGGGTTCTGAACCGGGGCGAATGGCGGCACGCAGCGCATTCAGGATCACGGCCACGTCGATCGCCTCCTGAAGTAGTGCTCCTACCACGGGCGGGATGTACCCCAAGCTCGCGGCAATCATCCCCGTACCACTTAGCCCCAATCCCGCCCAGATGCTTTGCCGGGCAATCCGAAGAGTGCGGCGACTGATCTCGATAGCGTCGGCGATGCGCGTCGGGTCGTCGGCCAGGATTACCGCATCAGCTGCTTCGGCGCTGATGCCGCCGCCGGTTGCGGCGAGGGCGATCCCTACGGTCGCGGTGCTTAACGCAGGCGCGTCGTTGGTCCCATCGCCCACCATGAGGACCCGCTCGCCTTGCTTCATCAACCGGTGCACGTAGGCGACCTTCTCCTCGGGAAGCAGGTCCCCGTGTGCTTCGGGGATTCCCACCGATTGCGCAACGGCCGATGCATTGCCTTGATCGTCACCCGACAGCAGAAGAATTCGGCGTAGACCAAGCTGTCGAAGCCGAGGGATAAATCCAGCGAGCCCGGGACGGAGGTGGTCGGCATACTCCACGATGCCGGCGGCCCTTCCGTCCACGGCAACGTACGCTCGGAGTCCGGGGTAGGCGTCCGGAGCCACCAACTGTCTGAACGACTGCTCTGCCCCAGGGTGGCGGTTTAGCACGAAGGACCAACCACCCACGGTCACTGCGTGCCCTTCTACCTCCCCACTCACGCCCTGACCCGGCATCTCAGTCACATTCTTGGCGGGGGGAAGCACGACGCCGCGCTCCACGCTTTCCTGAACTAGAGTGCGGGCCAACAGGTGGCCCGAGCCTTCTTCGACTGCGCCAGCCAGCCGCAGGACCTCGGATTCGGCAAAGGGGGGATTTGCGACGACCCGGGCGACTCTGGGCCGGCCGACGGTCAGCGTGCCGGTTTTGTCGAAGACCGCAACGTGGACATGCGCCAGTTGCTCCAATGCGGTGCCGTGGCGGAAGATGATTCCCTGCCGTGCGGCC
>JAICPP010000301.1 GCA_025929805.1 Gemmatimonadales bacterium
CACGTTCTCGCGAGTGCGGAGGGAGCGCCACCGCGAGTCGTTCCGCAACGCACCCAGCTGCGAAGCATTTGAGGCTATGGTAGCCCAGATGGATGGGTAACCTTCGGTTTCCATTTCCACTGTCCGGTCGGTATTCGTGCGGATCAGTCCCGCGATCCCTGTCGCCTGAATGAGGCGGGCAAGCACCGGTTCCAAGTCGAGATAGCGATTGCTCAGGTGCCAAGTGAGGACACCCCTCTCCGAGAGCTTGCCGCGATACACGGACAGCGCCTCGAGGGTAAGCAGGTGGGCTGGGATTGCATCCGAGCTGAACGCATCGAGGACAATCAGGTCGTAGTAGTTGTCCGGAGCATCGGTCAGCGACAGGCGCCCGTCACCCAGAACAACTCGCACCTTGGCCGGGGTGTCCTTCAGATAGGTGAAGTAGTTGGTATCCGAAGCCACCCGGGCGATGTCGGGATCGATTTCGTAGAATGTCCACTCTTCTCCGGCACCTGCGTATGAGGCCAGGCCACCAGCCCCGAGGCCAATAACCGCCACCCGCCGTCCAGGAATCGGCGGGAACGCCCGGAAAACATCGCCGATTGGGCCAGACCGGTAGTAGTAGGTGACCGGCTCCCGGCGTTTTGCGGGATCCGTGCTCTGTGCCCCGTGATTGGTTGTACCGTGCATCAGCCAACGCATTTTCTTGTCGGCGTCTTCTCGCACCTCCCTCACCCCGAAGAAGTTCCGCTCCGTTAGAAGAATGCCCGGCCGGGCGCTCGCCGTTATCATCCCGGCGACGACGACCAGCCCGATGGCCAGCGTGAAGTGAGCGGGATTACGGCTCATCCGAAGGCAGGCGACGGCGACCACAGCGGACGAGATAAGCACGGCCCCAGCAGCCGGACGATCAGGATCTCCCAGGCGGGTCCAGACCATCAGGGCGCACGCGGCAATGATCAGCGTGATATCCCATCTCGTACGGCTCGATGGCAGCTGCGCCGTAGGCCAGGGCCGGACCGCGCAGGCAATCAGGATGGTGAGCGGGTACTCCAGAACCGAATCGAACACCGCCGGAGCTACCACGGCATTGAACACCCCGCCCAGCACGCCCCCGACGGCGATGCATAAATAGAAGTCGGTCAGGCGAGATGGTGGCGGCTTGGTCGCGGCCAGCTCGCCATGGCACACCAGCGCCGTGACGAAGAAGACGATCAGATGGAGAGGCAGGAGCCACGGACCCGATGCTGAAGGTCCCCAAAATTGAACCACCGCGAGCACGATGAGCCCAATCGGCTGCCAGCGAACCAAACCGCTCTGGGAGAGCCAAATACGCCGGCCGAATACCATGGTGAACGACAGAAGATAGAGAACCAGCGGAATGACCCAGAGGAGCGGCACCGCGGCAATGTCGGTGGTTATGTACGTCGTGAGCGCCAGGAAGAAACTGGAGGGCACGAAGGCAAGCAGGGTCCAGCGGAGCATGGTGCGTCGGCCAACGTGAACGACGGGTTCGGTGGACTCCCGCACCCTCATTGAAGATCCGGACAGCGGCTTGAGGTATGCCGCGGCAATGAAGACCAGTGCTACCAGGAGCCCGTACCCCAGACTCCACAGCCGGGTCTGTCCTCTGAGCGTAATTGCCGGTTCGATGAGAAAGGGATAGCTCAGTAGCCCAATCAAGCTCCCTGCATTGCTGGCCGCATAGAGGAAGTAGGGGTTGTGCGCCGATGGATGAGACGTTCGGGAGAACCAAACCTGCAGCAGGGGGCCCGTGCTCGACAGAAGTACGAAAGGAGCCCCGAGAGAGACAGTGAGAACCGACAACAGCCACAGGGTTGGGTGCTCCAGACGGAAGCCTCCCGTTGTTGCCGTCACTCCAATCGGGAGCAGCACGAGACAGAGCGCGAGCAAACCGAGGTGCACGAGGGTATGCCGTCGCAGGCCCAGCCAGACGGGGGCGACGTGGGCGTACCAATAGCCCAACAGCAGCGCCCCCTGGAAGAAGAGCATGCACGTGGTCCATACCGCAGGGCTCCCCCCCAGCAGGGGAAGAACCATCTTGCCGAACATAGGCTCCACGATGAAGAGCAAGGCCGCACTCAGGAAAACGGCCAGCGTGAACGCCAGGCCCAGAAATCCGAGCTGCACCTTGGGCTGGGCCAGAGGCTTCGGATCTAACTCAAGGCGCGCAACGTCGGAATCCATTCACGTCACTCGTGATGAGACGGTTTAGGGGCGAAGGCTGTTGAGCGGTTGTCAGGCTTTGCCGAGCAGGGGTACGGCTACCACGGCGCACAGTCCCCCTGGCCGAGACATGTGACCGGCACTGAGGTGGACCCGTAGAGGTGTCAAAACATCAGGTCGGAGTGTTCTTGGGACGGCTTTTCCAAACCTTTGCAAGCTTGATGGCCGCGAGCACTAAGAACAGGACCGCACCGACCCAGAGCACGATGCTGAGCCAGCCTTCGACTAGAAACCCGGCTCCGGCGGAGAGCAGGGCCAGCGCAGCGAACCGAAGCGGAGGAGTGAGCTGCCACTGCGTCGCTCTAGGTACGGTCATCCGAATCCTCTCAGTCCAAGGGTGAACCGGCCGATGTTGAAGCGAACTCACAAGGTGGACGCTATCCGCCTCGTTCAAATGCAGGTTGATCCAGAGTTCTCGGCCAGGAACAGGAACCCGCGGGGGGTGGC
>JAICPP010000207.1 GCA_025929805.1 Gemmatimonadales bacterium
CAAATCACGACCCTGGAAGAGTTTCAACTATGCCAAAAAGGCAGTTTTATACGGTACAGGCCTTGCTCCTTGCCCCTGCAACCTTATGCGGGTGGCGATTTCGCCGTCCCGCCGCATCACTTTTGACGGTGGAGTCGACATGGCTTCTAAAATCATCGGCATCGATCTAGGCACGACCAACTCGGTCGTATCAGTGATGGAGGGAGGGGACCCCGTCGTAATCCCCAACGCCGAAGGGGGTCGGACCACTCCCTCTGTGGTCGCGTTTACCAAGGACGGCGAGCGGCTGGTAGGTCAGGTCGCCAAGCGCCAGGCCGTCACCAACCCGAAGCAAACCATCTTCTCGATCAAGCGCCTCATGGGCCGTCGGTTCAGCGAAGTCCAGGAAGAGGTCAAGCGGCTGCCCTATAAGGTGGTCGAAGGGCAAAACGGCATGGCGGCGGTCGAGATTCAGGGCAAGCGGTACTCGCCCCCCGAGATCTCGGCGATGATCCTCCAGAAGATGAAGCAGACCGCGGAGGACTACCTGGGTCACCCGGTGGAAAAGGCCGTAATTACGGTTCCGGCCTACTTCAACGACTCCCAGCGGCAAGCCACCAAGGACGCGGGCAAGATCGCAGGTCTCGATGTGGTCCGCATCATCAACGAGCCGACTGCCTCGGCCTTGGCCTACGGTCTGGATAAGAAGAAGGAAGAGAAGATCGCGGTCTATGACCTCGGTGGTGGTACCTACGACATCTCGGTGCTCGAGCTGGCGGAAGGCGTGTTCGAGGTCAAGAGCACCAATGGCGATACCCACCTGGGTGGTGACGACTTCGACCAGCGGCTTATCGAGTGGCTGGTGGCGGAGTTCAAGCGGGATCAGGGTATTGATCTGTCCAAGGATCCCATGGCGCTCCAGCGCCTCAAGGAGGCGGCGGAAAAGGCCAAGATGGAGCTTTCTACCGTCACCCAGACCGACATCAACCTCCCGTTCATTACGGCCGATCAATCCGGGCCCAAGCATCTGAACATCAGCCTCACCCGGGCCAAGTTCGAGCAGCTGGTGGACGATCTGATCCAGCGGACCATCCCGCCGATGCAGACCGCGCTCAAGGACGCCGGACTCGATCCCAAGCGGATTGATGAGGTCATCCTGGTCGGTGGTTCGACCAGGGTTCCGAAGATCCAGCAGATCGTCAAGGACTACTTCGGGAAAGAGCCCAACAAGTCGGTGAACCCCGACGAGGTCGTGGCTATCGGCGCCGCGATTCAGGGCGGCGTGCTGGGTGGCGAGGTCAAAGATGTGTTGCTCCTCGACGTCACCCCGCTCTCGCTGGGTATCGAGACGCTGGGCGGAGTAACTACGGTGCTGATTCCGCGGAACACCACGATTCCGACCAAGAAATCAGAGACGTTCTCCACGGCGGAGGACAATCAGACTACGGTCGAAATCCACGTGCTTCAGGGCGAGCGCCAGATGGCCCAGGACAATCGGACCATCGGCAAGTTCCAGCTGACCGGCATTCCGCCGGCACCGCGAGGAATGCCTCAGGTCGAGGTGACCTTTGACATCGATGCGAACGGCATTCTCCATGTGTCCGCCAAGGACAAGACCACCGGCAAGGAGCAGAAGATCCGGATCGAAGCCTCCAGTGGCCTCACCGATACCGAGATCGATCGGATGGTCAAGGCCGCCGAGCAGCACGCCCAGGAAGACCAGGCGCGCCGTGAGCAGATCGAGGCCCGCAACCAGCTCGACAGCCTGGTGTACCGGGTAGAGAAGGACAGCAAGGAGTGGGCTGACCGGCTGCCTGCGGATGCCAAGACGCGGTTGGAGGCGGCATTAGAGGGAGGGCGTCAGGCACTCCGGACCGGAGAGGTCGATGGAATCCGCCGGGCACTGGACGAACTCAACCAGGCGTACTCGGCCGCCGGCGCCTCCCTGTATCAGGCTGCCGGAGGCGGCCAGCCCGGAGGCTCAGGCCAGCCCGGAGGTGAACCAGGCCAGGCCCAAGGCACCGGGCAAGAGTCGGGCGCACCGCAGGAGGATGTGGTGGAAGCCGACTACGAGATTGTAGACGAGAAGAAGTAGCCACCGGGTACCGCTGGCTACCCCGAGGCGAATCGCCGAAAGGGCGGAACTCAAAGTCCGAATTCGATGAAGAAGGGGTCAGCCGGTTACTTGGCCCCTTCTTTGCTTTCGCCATTGCCAGGGTTGCAACTCACCGATACCCCTTCTCGTTGCTGTTAAATTGCTTTCAGTGCAGAATGACCCCAACGCTCTCTCGAAGGGCCCCTCGATGTCCTCACGATCGTTAAACTGGCTCAAGTTTGGGGGTTTGGTCGCCCTGGCGTTCGCGCTAGGGTTGCTCTTTGCCGGCCTGCTCGACTTGCCCAACCGTACCTCGGCCCAGGAGCAAGGACGCCAGGCCGCGACCATCGCTCAGGTACCGGCTCCGTCGATTCCGGCCGCTCGACCACTGCAGGAGCTCAGCGAAGCCTTTGCCGCCGTGTCCGAGCACGTCAAGCCCACAGTGGTATACATCCGGTCCCAGCGGACGGAGCAAGTCACCCGACAGCGGGTCCCTCCCGGTATGGAACGGTTTTTCCCCCGCTTCCGGCAGCAGCCTGACATCGAGCAGGGAAGCGGCTCCGGCTTTGTGGTGTCGGCGGACGGGTACATCCTCACCAACAACCACGTCGTGGAGGGTGCCGAGCAGGTTACGGTGCGGCTGCTGGACCGGCGGGAGTTCAAGGCCAAGGTGATCGGCAGCGACCCCAACACCGATGTGGCGGTGCTCAAGATCGACGCCAAGGGTCTTCAGCCCGTTGCGCTGGGCAACAGCGACGATGCCAGGGTGGGAGAATGGGTGCTCGCCATCGGCAACCCTCTCGGCGAGGGCCTCACCTTTACCGTGACTTCGGGCATTGTGAGCGCCAAGGGACGGGCATTGGCTGGACTGCCGGGACGGGGCCAGGGGAGCATTCAGGACTTCATCCAGACCGACGCCGCGATTAACCCAGGCAATTCGGGAGGACCTCTGGTCAGCGTGCGGGGCGAGGTCATCGGCATCAACTCGGCCATCGCCAGCGAGACCGGATTCTACTCGGGTTACGGGTTTGCCATCCCGATCAACCTGGCCCGAGCAGTGATGAACCAGCTGATCGAGACCGGGACTGTGCACCGAGCGGCGCTCGGCGTGTCGATCGATAACGTCACCCTCAATGACGCCGCTTACGTCGGCCTACCCGAGATCCGAGGCGTGGTGGTGAAGGACATCCCCAGCGAGGATTCTCCGGCCAAAGCCGCCGGCATTCAGCCGGGAGACGTGATCATCGCGGTAGACGGCAAACCGGTGGAACGGGTGGGACAACTCCAGCAGGTGATCGGCTTCCGTAAGCCGGGCGACGTGGTCAAGGTGGAAGTCGCCCGCAAGGGCGGGGTTCGCAAGACGGTCAATGTCAAACTGCAGGCCCTCAGCGAGCAGCCTCAGCTGGCGGCTGCGGACGAGAGCGACCCGGATGATGGCACCACCCCAGGCGGAGCGGCGATGAACCGCCTCGGCATCAGTGTCGAGCCGGTAACCGCGGACATAGCGCAGCAGCTCCAGCTGCCGTCCAACATACGAGGCCTGGTAGTGACGGACGTGACGCCGGGTGGTCCGGCCTGGGAAACGCTGTATGACGATCCGCAGCGTAACGGGCCTGACATCATCCTGTCGGTCGAGGGTAAGCCGGTCAGAACCGAGACCGACCTCCGAAATGCTCTCAAGGCGGAGAAGCCGGGCAGCATTGTGACCTTGGGCATCTATAATCCCCGGGCGCAGGGGCGGCGGGTCGAACGGATTCGGCTGGCGGAGTAGAATGTCGCTCCGCGCCATGATCTTCGACATCGACGGGACGCTAATCGATACCAATCCCGCCCACGTCGAGGCGTGGCGTCGTGCGTTTGAGCGCCATGGATACGACGTACCGGTTGAGCGGATCGTGGTCGAGATCGGAAAGGGCGGCGACAAGCTGGTCCCCTCCGTGCTGGGCGACGAGGTCGAGGAGCGAGAAGGCGAGCCGCTCCGCAAAGATCAGAAGGCGGAGTTCCTGGCCATCGCAAAGCGGGAGCGGTTTCGCGTGTTCTCGGGAGCAGAGGAGATTTTCCCCGCGCTCCGAGAGCGCGGTATCCGGACCTCCCTGGCCACCTCCAGCGACGACAAGCATCTAGATGCCACCATGGCCAGCGCGGGGGTGGACTTTCGGCGTCTGGCCGACGTGGTGGTCTCCCGGACTCCTTCGGACGCGAGCAAACCCTCGCCCGATCTGGTGCTCGCTGCAGTCGAAGAGCTGGCGCTGCAGCCCTCCCAGTGCGCCATGGTGGGCGACACGGTATACGACGGCCAGGCGTGCCAGTCTGCTGGAGTCGTCTTCCTTGGTGTCTTGACTGGGCCCGCCGACGAGGCGGAGCTGGTCGAGGCCGGCGCGAGCGCGGTGTGGCGGGATCTGGCCCAGCTCCTGTCGGAGCTCGACCGGGCCCTGGAGATTGCTTCGGTTGCCGCGGCCAGCCTGTAATACACTTACCGCCCTCAAGCCAGGAGCTCTATCCCGATGACCACCAGCGAAGAAACCGACTGGATGAACCATCCCGCTATCCGGTCGCTGGTCGATCAAGCCAACACATTGGCCCTGGAAGAGCGGATCACACTGGTCAAGGGACTGATTCCAGCCATCGCCGATGCGCTCTCCCCCGACGAATACGAGCGGTTTGTCAGATTCGTGCGGCTCAAGGGAGAGCGCTACCTCGAGGCCAAGTCGCACCCGGGCACCGGCAGGGCAGAGCGGCATACGCCGGGCGAGCGGGAGCTGGAGGGACGGTAGCAGGTAAGCGGGGAAGCGGGGAAGCGGGGAAGCGGGGAAGCAAACTATACGGTTGTCACCCTGAGCGAAGCGAAAGGGCCAGAGCTCAGTGAAGACCTGGATCGGATTCGTTGTGGTTGGGGGATTGGGAGTGATGGGCTGCAGGGGAGAGCAGGCTAGAGTTGGAGCCAGCGCGAATCCTGCCGCGGACTCGCCCATCGAAAAGAAGCTTTCGCAGTACACCCCCGTTCGTCTCACTGCCGATCTGAGCAAGCTCACCCAGAATGAACGGAAGATGATTCCCCTCCTCATCGAGGCTGCACGCTCGATGGATGCAATCTTCTGGCGCCAGGCCTATGGCAACC
>JAICPP010000216.1 GCA_025929805.1 Gemmatimonadales bacterium
CCAACCCTTGCCATAGACTTTGGGCACGGTGACAGGCCGAGTCAAGAAGTGACGCAGGAGAGACATCGAAGAACATTGACGGCGTAATGACTGCCACCAGCCGAGGTGCGCTCACACGAGAGCGACCACCAAGCTAGCTGCCACTCCGACAATGAAGGCAATTATGACTCCCCACCGAATGTTCTCAAGGTGATTATGGCGGGCCTTGCCCTGGCCCAGCGCAAAGGTCGAAGAAGGAAATATCTTGGATTTCAGCTTGTTCAAACCCAAGCCTCCCACAAGCGCAACAATAATTGCGAGGAGACTAGTTGCCATGCGGTGTTTGGGGTCAATAGCACGGGGATGGATGGGCACTCGATCAGTTGGATCTCAAGCATCGCAGATCTACTTGATCTGAGCATCTACAATATTCGACTACCAAGCGGGGAACTCAGAGACCAGGTCTCTCTCCGAGAACTTGCATCCTTCAAATTGATCGGCGTTGACTCTGATACTGGACCGTGCCAGCTGCCATCTGTGCCATCGTACACTAACCGTTGGGAGCGTTTGGCGCGGGCATCGCAACCATCGCAGGACATCGGCCCCGAATCGCGGTGACCGGGGCCGATGGAAAATAGCATCTAAAGCCTTCGCCAGACCCTTCCAAACTACTGCAAGCAAGGCAGCTTCCCCTCGATATTGACGAGATTCGTACCGCGCGGTATGGTAGCGTTCGCTGCAACCACATAGAAAAAGGCACACCCGGCGAAAGCCGGCGCCGCAAAGCCACGGGTCCTCGCCGCCCTCCGCGACGTCTCGTAGTAGACGCCCGAGGGACCACCGACCGCCGAGCTGCCGAGTTGTTTCGCACTCCTCACCATATCTCGTTAGAGGTGCGATGCGGCACTCCCTCCCTGTTCTGGCACCTGGCCAAAGCCGGGCCGCGGTGTTTATCGGGACTATGCGCTGCCGCCCGCTTCGCCACCAACACCGATTTGAGAGCTTACCCGCGCCGGGGGGAGCCCGGCATCGTCTGCAAAAAGAACAGGTGGTTACCATGGCGATTGCACTCTACATGGAGTTTCCCCGCTTCACGGAGCAACAGTACGAGGCGGTGCTGCGGGAGCTGAACCTCGGCGGCCATCTGGCGCCAGGAGGGGTGTTGCACTGCGCCGGGCCGATGGAAGGGGATGCCGGCTGGCGCGTCGTGGACGTTTGGGAGTCGCAGGCCGATTTCGACCGCTTCCGGCGCGAGAAGCTCGACGCGGCGATGCGCAAGATTGGGGCGGAGATGGCCCCACGGGTTATCACGTGGCCCGTGCACAACGTAATTCTCAGTGAGCGTGCGCCCGCGTGGTCCCACTCATAGCCCGACAGCAGAGTCCCGGGGCCGACACAGAGTACACACAACAGCGGGGGTGGCGCTGGTCACACCTGCCGCATGCGACGATGGCTGCCGGATGGCCAGAGCCTATAGGCACACGAGAGACATCGCGAAGGACATCGGGCCCCACGATGATAGCGGGGCCCGATGTTTTGAGAGCACCTAAGCTGTTGTCCGGTATTGATGAGGGCGGTGGGACTCGAACCCACGACCTAGGGATTAAAAGTCCCTTGCTCTACCAACTGAGCTACGCCCCCGAACGCTACGGAAATACCGATTTCAAAATATCTTAGGCAATTCGTCCGGTGGCAACCTTTTTGGTCTTCTGCCGCGATTGTCCCCCTTTGTCCCCTTCGCCAGCAATTCCACCGCATCCCGAAGGTCTCGCTCATCCACCATCGCGTGCCGACGGAACATCGCGTCAGTCTTCCAGCCGCACAGCTTCATAACCACATGCTGAGGCACGCCCGCTCGGATCGGATTATGTGCTGCAGTGCGGTGAAAGTCGTGCGGAAGAGCGGCGTCTTAACGAATATGCCATAGGGCAATGAGGTGTAGCACCTACCGCCGAGTGAGCAGTGGTACGCTGCGATGGACTAGCACATAAAGTCTGCGGCCGCGCTGGCACCCTGGGTCGAGCACATGGCTCTGCTTTAGAAGTCGCAGAATCGTACTCGGCTTGCACTCGGTAGTCGCCTGAAGACTCACAGCGAACTCGACCGGCCGGCCATAGATCTGCAAGCGATGCAGGTAGAAACGATCTTCTTGAGACCGTCTCTGGGTTGTCCCGTCTCGTGCTCCCTCAGTGATCTCTCGATCACGAAATTTACGGTCGATCGGCCGGCTGTCCTCGAGCTCATGTGCAAGCAGTTGGTCCAGTTCTTCGGCGTAAGCATCGCTTTGTCTTGTTCGTATCGGCTCGGTGGCAGTCTTACTGCTGAGAGACCATGCGCACTGCTGGTCGCTTATGCAACCCCCGTACTGATTGCTAGGGGCCGGAGATGTCTCTCCGGATGCCCCAGTAGCAAGGCTGGAATCACTCATGCGCTGTTTCCGTCAGAATCCTGCGGCAGGAAACTCTACTCGCAGGCATAGGGGGTCATGGTCACGGCGTCAAAAGTTCACCCGGATGTTAGCCACAATGTTATTGGTCCTGAGCAGCCCACCTGAGGACGAAAGCCTAAGAACCCACTTCTAGAGATGAGAGAGATGCTAACACCTGGTTTGTGAAGCATGCGGGAAGATTGTCTGAAGGTTTTACTCGCCGGGAAGGTGCAGTGCAAGTCGATACGATTGCTGGTGGAACAGCTCCGCAATGCGTGCCCAGAGGCCCCGCAGCCAGGTCTGCTCGCCTGCTCCCACGGCGTTTAGCGTGCCGATGCCGCGCTGGCGCACACCTATGGAAGGTGACGAGGTGAGCGCACAACTGCGGGTAACGCGCCGAAGGCCTTACGCGGGCAATGGAGCCGTCGGCGACGTATCGGAGACGCCTCCGCTGCGGGTGGCCATCTCCCATGCCGGCTGATGCCAGAACGACTCCGCATCGGCAGCACTCCAGCTCGCTGGGACGGCGTCGAGTGCGCGCCGAAGCTCGACCGCGGACTGGTACCGATCGTGCGGGCGCTTCGCTATCGCGCGCAGCACCACCGCGTCCAGGCCTGGGGGCAGCGGCTCGCCGCGTCGTACTGACGGCGGCAGGGCGTCCCGTTCGAGCTGCGCGATCATGACTCCCGCCGGGGTCATCCCCTCGAACGGCACTTGGCCGGTGAGGAGGAAGTAGAGTGTCACCCCGACGGCATAGATGTCGCTGCGCTCGTCGGCCTCCTTGCCTTGCCACATCTCTGGGGCCAGGTAGGCGGGCGTGCCGCACAGCGTGCCGGTCTTGGTCAGGCGCACATCGCCGGCGGGAGACAGGCGCAGCCGGGCGACCCCAAAGTCCAGCAGCTTGAGAAAGTCCGGATCGCCCCCGACCCGAGTCACGAACAGGTTCGATGGCTTCACATCGCGATGGATGATCCCGGCCGCATGGGCCTCCTCCAAGCAGTCGCAGAGCTGGCGCGCAAAGTGGATGGCTCGGCCGGGCGGCAGCGGGCCGTTCCGCGTGATCAGCGTCTCCAGATCGACTCCGATCAGGTACTCCATGGCGATGTAGTGAATCCCGTCGTCACTGACACCGAAATCGTAGATCTGCACGCTGTGCGGTATCCGCATCTGGCTGGCCGCCTGCGCCTCACGCTCGAAGCGCCGCAGCGCGTCGGGGTCCGGGACTCCAGCCGGCCGCAGCAGCTTGAGCGCGACATTACGCCGCAGCGCCTGATCCCAGGCCAACCAGACCTCACCCATCCCTCCCCGCCCGATGGGCGCCTGCAGCCGGTAGCGGCCGAGTCGACGCGCACGGAAGAGCTGCTGGTGGGCGGCCCAGGAGCTGTGGCCACTCATCAGCCCCACTGCCGCCGAGGCGATGACGAAGACGAAGTTAGCCCCGAAGACGACCAGGGTATTCCCTTCCAGCGCTGCGGTGCGGGCCTGAAGCGAGACCAGAACCTGGGCCAGCATCACCGCCGGAAATGTGAGCCCGATCGCGGTGAAGATCGGAAGGGCGCGGTGCCAGGGCTCCGGCATCACGACCGCCCGGACCAGCAGGACAATCGAGATGCCGTGCATGTACGGGCTCCGAAGTGCGCCGAGCGGGATTGCCATGAGGGCGATACATATCGCCGCCAGGATGAACGAGGCGTTCTGGCAGCGGGCGAGGAAGCCGACCGCGACGGCAGGCTGCCGGCTGCCCCAGTACACTCCCAGCAGAGCCGCCTCCACCACCACTCGGCCGACGACGAACAGTGGGAAGGGCGCTCCCGGGAATGCGACGAAGCACATGTAGGCGTCCAGCAGGGTGAAGCTCGGCCACACCCACAGGCCGATCCAGGTCGCCCTGCGGACGGCGTGCCGGAGGGACTCACCTTCCGAGAGATTGACGGTCTGCCGCATGGGACAGGACAAGGAGCGAGGCAGCTCGACACCACGACTGTGTACTGCGGCTCGAGCGCACACGACCGACCTTAAATAACAGGGTGACTGTGAGAAAAGGCTGAACCGCGGATGAACGTTCGGTCTCGGCCAGGGCCGGCCAACAGGCCATGAGCGAACATTCACGGCATCATCAGCCTTGCTTCACTCCAGTGCCATTAACATCGGACCGGGTGAGGGTTTTGCCGGTAAACGGGAGGCGCTATGCGCGAGCAGAACCTAAGAGCACTGAGAAAGCTGCTCGAGGATGCAGTTGCGGCCTCGAGCGGCGGTTATCGTCTCACCAGCCGCTGTGTCGGCGGCGATCCCGAGCATTCCATATATGACGATCCCGAAAGGCTCGCCGAGTGGCTGGTCGAGGCCGGGGGCGTCCTGGTCCCGAGCGCGGTCAGCGAACAGGAGGCCATGGACCTGTTGTACA
>JAICPP010000116.1 GCA_025929805.1 Gemmatimonadales bacterium
CCTGATGTGACTGAGCGTCGCCCGTGGTGGAAGGGTTTACCACGTGAATCACGCCGACGCCGACGCCTACGTACGGCTGAATCGGTATGCTCAATGGAAAGGCCATGAGGGTCGCCGAATACTTTCTTATATCGTTGAAGGTGGCGAACTGAGTAGCGCCAAACGCGTCTGTGAACGCGGCCACTTCATCCGACCCCAATCCTTCCTCTACTGAAAGCAGCAGTCCAGTCCGCCGTGCGGTGATCAGTAGATGCCCCCCCGCCATTGGCATGTTGTCGCGATCCTGAGCCGAGGTTCTGAAATTCAGGATGCCACCCTGCCCGCCGATGTACCACTGAAAGGCTCCGTTGCCCGGTTCCTGGGCCTCGAGCTGGGCCGCGCCCAGACACAGGGCGAAGGCGATGACCGGGATCCTTAGACTGACGATGCGCATCAGACTGCCTCCGTAGAGTGTCCGCACCAGGGCTCTCCCTGGTGCCAGCCGGGCCCCACCTCGCGTGCTCCGTCAAAATGCGGAAACTCATGCTGGACTGCGGGGGAGGGGAGCTATGGAGGAACCGCACGTCCCCACTTACACCCTAGCTCGACAAGGACTTAGACTGCGGCTGCGGGTCCTCCCGTCTCCCTCAGGTGGGGTCGAAGTGCAAAGACCGGGCCCAGGGCAACGCCGTCAGATGAGCTGGAGCTGCCGGCCAACCTTCTTGAAGGCGGCGAGGGCCTGATTCAGGTCGTCACGGGTGTGGGCAGCCGAGATCTGGCAGCGCACCCGTGCCTGTCCTTGGGGAACGACGGGATAGCCGAAGCCAGTAACGAACACCCCTTCCTTGAGTAGTAAGTCACTCATCCGGATTGCTGCAGCAGTGTCGCCCAGGATCACCGGTATGATCGGCGTCTCCCCAGCCAGAGGATGGAATCCCAGGCCAAGAAGCTGTTCCCGAAAGTACCCTGCGTTTTCCCGTAGCTGGGTGACCCGCTCAGGGTGGGACTCGAGATACTCTATACTGGCCAGTGCGCTGGCCGCGACGGTGGGTGGTAGGGCATTGGAGAACAGCTGAGGACGCGCGCGCTGCGTCAGGTAATCACACAGCGCGGCGGAGCCGGCGACGAATCCACCAGCGGCCCCGCCGAGGGCCTTGCCCAGGGTCGAGGTGATGATGTCGACCTCACCCAGCATTCCAAAGTGCTCCGCGGTGCCGCGGCCGTGGCGACCGAGAACTCCGGTCGCGTGGGAATCGTCCACTACGAGCACGGCATGGTACTTACGGCATAGCTCAATCAGATCGGGAAGCTTGGCGATCGAACCCTCCATGGAGAACACGCCATCGGTAATGACCATCTTTACCTGGCGGTCCCGAGCGGCGGCCAATTTACTCTCCAGGTCGGCGAGGTCACTATGCTGATACACCGCGCTCTGGCATTTGGTGATGCTCTTGGCCAGCCGGATGGCGTCGATGATCGAGGCGTGATTCAGCTGGTCACTGATGACAAGATCGTGCTCGGTCAGGAGTGTTGCGGGCAGCGCTTCATTGGCGCTCCATGCGCTGACAAAACTGAGTGAGGCGGCGGTCCCGACCAGGCGGGCACAAGCGGCTTCGAGTGTTCGATGGATCGTGAACGTGCCGCAGATGAACCGCACGGATGCGGTGCCTGCGCCGTAGCGATCGAGTGCCCGCTTGCCCGCCGCGATCACCCCGGGCTCGTTGGAGAGGCCCAGATAATTGTTGGAGGAGAGGATGATGACTTCGCCTCGATCCTCCATCCGTACTCTGGCGTCCTGGGGGCTGTCCAGGTAGTTCAGCCGCTTATAGGTGCCGTTCTGGATGAACTGCTCCAGCTCGGGCTCGATCCGTTGTTCCAGTGGGTTGGTCATGCACCGATCTCCAGGATCACCTTTCCTGCCTGGCCGTCCTTGATGACCTGAATCGCTTCCGAGATGCAATCCAAGGGAAATCGGTGGGTGATTACCGGTTTGGGGTTCAGCTGCCCCGTCCGGAGGAAGCGCCGCATCTGATGCCAGGTCTGGTACATCTTCCGGCCGGTCACACCATACACGGTGAGGCCCTTGAAGATGATGTCACGGGCAAAATCGACCTCAGTGGTGCGGCTAGGAGTTCCCAGGAAGTTGATCCTGCCACCCATCCGGGCTGCGGCAAACGCCTGCGCGTGTCCGCTGGGATGGCCACTCATCTCGCACACCAGGTCGACACCGTCTCCTCCCGTGAGCTCGCGGACTCTGGCCACCACATCATCGCTCCCCGGGTTCAGGGTAACCTGGGCCCCCATTGCTCGGGCGAGCTCCAGCCGTCTGGCGTTATAGTCGCTCGCGATGACTAACGAGGCCCCCGCTGCCCGGGCCACGCCGACCGCAAAGCAGCCGATCGGCCCACAGCCGAGCACCAGCACCGTGCTGCCGGGCACCTCGGCCTCCAGTACCGTGTGCACAGCGTTCCCCAGCGGGTCCATGATGGCGCCGACCTCGGTCGGGATTCCGTCGAGCCTGATCACGTTGGAGGCGGGGATGACGATGTATTCGGCAAACGCGCCGTCCCGATCGACGCCGATGATTTGGGTGCGGCGGCAGAGATGGCCGGCTCCGAGGCGACATTGGAGACAGTGCCCGCAGACCACGTGGCCCTCTGCGGTCACCAGATCGCCAATGGCGAGCAGATCCTGGTCTGCCTCGGGACCCAGCTCGGTGAGCTCACCAGCAAACTCGTGGCCGATCACCAGGGGTGGCTTGAGCCGGTTACTAGCCCAATTATCCCACTCCCATATGTGAAGGTCGGTACCGCAGACACCGGCGTGATGAACCTTGATCAGCGCGTCGCTGGGACCACAGGTAGGGACCGGTACATCCCGCAGGACGATACCGGGCCCAGCCGACTCTTTGACTAGTGCGCGCATGAGGGCTCGGGGGATATGACGGGGGGAATATAAGACGGGACAGACGGGAAGGACGGGAAGGGCAGGAACGGGAAATAGCTGGAGTGTCGGCAAGCCGAGTTTCGGCGCTACTTGAACATCAGTTTGGGATCTCTTTCCGAGCTCTCGTATACCCTGCTGCTCGCGAAAGAATTGAACCTGGCTGCCGTACAAGTTCTTGGACGGCAAAAAGGTCACTGCCAGCCAGCCGCAGTGACCGTCCTTCTCCTACCCGTCCTTCCCGTCTTTCCCGTCCACCCGTCCTTAATCCGCGAACACAGCCTCCCGCACCGGCTCCACCCGCACCGCGCTGATCTTGAACTCGGCGATCTTGGCGTACGGATCCAGCCGGGGATTGGTCAGGAGGTTGGCGGCGGCTTCCCGGAAGTGGAAGGGAATGAATATCTGACCTCGTGCCTGTCGGCCGGAGAGACGCGCTCCAATGAGTATGGAGCCCCGGCGGGAAGTGATCCTGACGGTGTCACCCTCTTCAACCCCCAGTTCCAGCGCGTCCATCGGGTTTATCTCCACGACGGGTAACGGTTCTCGCGAGTCCAGTCCGGTCGAGCGCCGGGACATGGTCCCGGTATGCCAGTGATACATCTGGCGCCCGGTATTCATGACGAACGGGTATTCGTCATCGGGTAATTCCTCCGGCGCCACGTACTCGACCGGCACGAAGAGGGCCTCCCATCCGCAGTCGGAAACGCATCCGCAAAGAGGAATGGCGTGCCCTTGGAGTCGGGCGACGGGACGGGGTACTGGAGGCCCGACCCTTTGAGACCCTGGTACGTGACTCCCCGCCACGATGGCGTTACCGAGGCGATCTCCCGCATCACATCCTCGGGCCCTTCCCACGTCGTCTCGAGCCCGAGCCGATTGCTCAGTTCGATGAGGATGTCCAGGTCGCGGTGGGCCTCCCCGGGCGGATTCAGCGCCGGCTCGGCCAGTTGAATTCGGCGCTCGGTGTTTACATAGGTGCCCGCCTTCTCGGCAAAGGAGGAGCCAGGGAGCACGACGTCGGCCCAGCGGGCGGTTTCGGTCAGAAACAGGTCCTGTACCGCCAGGAACTCCAGGCCACGGACCCACTCCTCCGCATGGGCAATGTTGGGGTCGGAGATGACCGGATTTTCACCCATGATGTAAAGGCCGCGAATCGGGCTGTCATCTCGAGTCATCTCGGTGACCATCATTCCATTTTCCAGGGACAGCGACTCCTCGGGTACTCCCCACGCCCGCGCGTATTCCGCTCGATTCGCGGGCTCAGTGACCGGGCGGTAGTCGGTGTAGGCGAACGGAATCGCGCCCACGTCGCTGGCGCCTTGAACGTTGTTCTGCCCCCGGATCGGCATCATCTGGGCGCCCCACTTGCCGATCATTCCGCAGGCCAGCAGCAGGTTGAGCAGGCTGGCCACGATATCGGTGCCGGTCGCGTGTTGAGTAAGCCCCATGGCCCAGAGCGTCGAAGTGCGGGGACCGCGGGCGTACATCTCAGCCGCGTCGCGGATCGTCTCGCGGCGGATGCCGGTAATCTTTTCTCCGACCGCAAGGGTGTAGGGCCGGACCGCCTCGGCAACCCGGTCGAACTCACGGGTCCGCTCCGCAATGAAGCGGGGGTGCGTGAGTCCGGCATCGATGATGTGGTGCAGCATGGTATTGAACAACGCCACATCGCTTCCGGGGAACATCTGGAGATGGATGTCGGCCAGCTCGGCGAGCTCCACCCGGCGCACGTCGGCCACGATGAGCTTGGCTCCCCGCGAAACCGCCCGCTTAATGAGGGCTCCAAAAACCGGGTGGGACTCGGTGGTGTTCGCACCGGCTATGAAGATGACGTCGGCTGCCTCCTCGATCTCCCGCATGGAACCGGAAGCAGCGGCCGTGTTGAGGGCCCGATTCATGGCCGAGACTGAAGTCGAATGGCAGAGCCGGGTGCAGTGATCCACATTGTTGGTGCGAAACGCGCCTCGCACCATCCGCATGAACGCGTAGTTGTCTTCGTTGGTGCACTTGGCCGAGGAGAGAGCACCCAGAGCGCGGGGGCCATGCTGATCCCGAATCCGGAGGATCTCCTGTGTCGTCAGGCTGAGAGCCTCCTCCCAGGTGGCCTCTCGAAAGGCGCTATACCAGCCCGGTGGTGTGGCCACCCGGTCGCGCACATCGTCGTCATTCAGTTGGCGAAGACCGGTGAGTGGCGGCTTGCCGACCTGCCGGAGCGGCGGCCTGGGCTTCTTCCGCTCGCCCATTTCCTCGATCGTAAGCCACGGCCCCTCCCGGCGTCGCGGCCATTCACCGGTCCAGGTCCAACGCCCATCCTGGAACATCCAACCCTTGCGGATGAGGGGTACCGTGAGACGATCACGGTGCTGCGGGAAATCGTAGCCGAACCGTCCCTTGACGCAGGTCGATCCCTGGTTCGGGGTAGCCTCTTCGATCCAGGGGGAGGTCACCCGCATGATCGTTTCTTCCTTGACGTGCAAATCCAGCTGGCAGCCGACCGCACAGTAAGGGCACACCGAGCGGACCACCTTGTCGGGGGAACGTAGCGCGTCGTTCCCGAAGCGCTGTTTCGGGATGAACTCAAAGATGGCCCCAGTCGGACATACCCGAACGCACTCGCCGCACCAGGTACATCCCGCATGGTCGGGGTCTCCATCTCCGCCCACGATGATTTGAGCATGCTCCCCCCGCATGGCCACCTCCAGCACTCCCACCTCCTGAATGTCCTCACAAGCGCGCACGCACCGGGTGCACAGGATGCAGGTGGTCATGTCGTGCTGGATCATGACATCGCCGGGCCGCTCATCTCCAGTACGCAGGGGCAGGTCGTGATGCGTGCGTACCGGTACGTCGTACTGCACCACATAGCGCTCGAACTCGTTGCGTGGGTCAGCCCGGCCCCCGTTGGCCAGGTGCTCACCAGGATACCGTTCCAGCAGAAAGTCGAGGACGCTTCGGCGATTGGCGGCAGCGACTTCGGAATCGGTCTCCACCACCATCCCCTCGGCGGCCGGGGTGGCGCAGGCCGGCAGCAGCTTGTTCTGACCTTGTACCGATACCAGACAAACCCGGCAGTTGCCCACGATGGGCAGCTTGGGATACCAGCAGAGGGTGGGTATGTCCACGCCGACCGTGCGTGCTGCCTCGAGAATGGTGGCGCCTGGCTCAAAAGGAATGGACTTGCCGTTGACCGTCAGGGTAGGCATTGCGACCAGTCGAGAGGGTTGATAATTCGAGTCTAGACCGGAAGGGACCAAGGGGCAAGTCGTACAAACACCCCCGAACCGTAGTCCGGGGGCGTTTCCGCCGCTAAGCTAGCCGGCGCAATGAGCGAGCTGGGCCGCTAGGCCGCGTGCTGGGCGGGGACCTTTTGGTGCCAGTGCTGCTCCACCGCCTCCTCTTCATCTGCCGCCCACAGGTACGCCCAGAACCTCACCGGCTTGGGTGTCGGGGCGCCGCTGCGGATAACAATTCCGAGCGCTTCAGCTTGGACTGCGAGTGGAAGACGGCTCACGGGTTCATCTCCTCACGAGGTATAGCGGGGTACGGCGGCAAGGAGCACCGTTCATGCCGTCTCTAGCTCGCTCGCATCTCGAAGTGCGCAATGAACTTCCGGGTTGGTGCAAGGAAAATCGCGTGTCGGTCGGACGCGGGAGTGAATACCTACGGCGTGTCCTCCGGACACGTTGGCTTGCAGAGGATCAAGCCCGCCGCATGCCGCGCCTGCGTGCCGCGACGCTTTCGCTTCGTCTCCTCTTCCTGCGTCCATCCCTCATACACGGATCGAAGCGCCTCGGGCGCGATGGCGGGGCAGGTGGGGAGGATGACATGCACGCCGCCGGGACGACTGCGACGCTGGAGATCTCGAATGAGCTCGTTTCGCCCGGGCCCGCCGAGCTCGAGGAGAACACCCGGATCTAGGACCACGATGTCGAGCCCTTCGAGGAAACCGAGAAATTCGGGGAGCGCCGGGTCGAACTGGGTGACGTAGCTCTCGAATAGACTGGAGAGAGCTTCGGCGGCCATGCGCGATTCCACCCGATCGACTGAGCCCAAATCTCCCGCCAGAAATGTGACTGCCGCATCGTGCGCAGCCAGGAGATAGGTGGTTGGCGCGGCAGCGCTGCCCACCACCAGAGCCGCATCCTCAGGCTCGATCCGGGGCAACAATGGGCTGAGCGGGCAGTGAGGCTCGAGCCCCCAGTGAGTCGGCGTGCGCTGGGCCGCCCGCAGCCGGATGAATTGCTGTTTCCAGCGTCGATAGGGCCGCAGCGAGAGGCGCTTCATGATGAGCCGGTCGACCGACTCCAGCATCAGCACCTCGGTCAACACGAACTGTCCCTCCGCAGTCGCCTGGAGCTCCGAGGCAGCCTCATCTCCGAGGCGGAGAAGCTCATCTCGTCCTATCGAATTCTTGTATCCCTCGATGCGCTGGAGGATGTACTCCTGGTAGTGCTGCTTGTCCGAATAGGGCCTTCGCCGGCGACGATGCGTTTGCCGGACTTGCGTGAGGCTCAGCATGGCTCGACGTGCACCGTTACTTCGTCCAGCTGAAGGGTGACCCGCAGCCGGTCTTCAACCTGGTCGGCAATCCGATGAGCACTCGCAACATTGAAATTCCCGTCCACGGCGATGGTGAGCTCCGCAAAGCGGCGATCACCCGCGCGACGGGATCGAATGGCGTAGGCGGACACCACGCCATCCACCTGCTCGGCCTCTTGTTGAATCGTGGACCGGTCAAAGGCCCGTTCATCGACCAGCGTGGGGAGCGAACGACGAAGGATCTGATACCCGGCGCGGCCGACCAGCACGGCTACCACGAGGGCGAGGGTGGGATCGGCCCAGGCCAGCCCGGAGCGCGCCAGCGCCAGTCCGCCAAGTACGCCCAAGGTGATAAAGACGTCCGTTCTGGTGTGCAGCGCATCCGCGAGAAGCAGGTCGCTTCCGAGCCGCCGACCGGCGCGGGTCTCGAACCAGACCACTGCGATATTGATCACGAGCGTAAAGACCAGGAGCACGAGCGCGGTGCTGGAGACATCGAGGGTGGGAGCGCCGGCCACCAGCCGGGCGATGGCGCCCCGCACCAGCTCGAAGATGGAGAGCGCCAGCAGGAGAGCGATGAGCAAGGCGCCGAGCGTTTCGAATTTGGCATGTCCATAGGGATGCTCCTCGTCCGGCGCCTTGGCTGCGACCCGCACCACCACAATGGCGAAGAGGTTGTTCGCCGAATCGACCGACGACTGGAGGGCATCGCCGAACACGGCGAGAGAATTGGTCTCCAGTCCAACGGCGAATTTGACGGCGACTACGACGATGTTGGCGATCAGGATGCCGCTGAGCACCCGGCGCACCCCGGAGGATTTTTCCCGAGAGTCTGCTCCGCTGGGCATGGTAGAAGTTGGGAAGGGGGGTGGAGAAAGTCTAGGTTTATGGATGTCGAGAGTCGAGGGGAACGAGACTCTCAGATCCTAGACTCAAGACTCTAGATCGCTCTTACAACCGCACCCTTCAGATATCCCGTCTCCGGCACCGTCAATACCTCCGGGTGGTCTTCTCCCTGCCCCAGCACGCGCTCCAGCATGAGCCGACGGCCGCTATCCCCGGCAGCTTCGATCAACATGCCCAGAAATTGCGGTAGCCGTACATGAAATGAGCAGGAGGCGGTCAGGAGAACCCCTTCACTCGCCAGGAGCCGCATGGCGCGCAGGTTGATTTCACGGTAACCCCGGAGGGCCCCGGGCACCGAGGACCTGGACTTGGCGAACGCAGGGGGATCCAGCACGATGGTTTCGAAACGCTCCCGGGCGCGCTCCATCTGTCGAAGAGCTTCGAACGCGTCCGCCTCGCGCCACTCGATATTGGTCAACCCATTCAGCGCGGCATTGGTGGCCCCGCGCGCCAGGGCCTCATGGCTGGAGTCGAGTGCGACAACCTCGCTGGCCCGCCGAGCCAGATGAAACGCAAAGGAGCCATGATAGGTAAAGCAGTCCAAGCCGCGCCCGCCCTGGGTCATCAGCCGGCCAGCAAGGAGGCGGTTGGGGCGTTGATCGAGAAAGGCCCCGGTCTTCTGGCCTACCCACGGAGCTGCGAGGTACCGCACCGGGCCCTCGCGAACTTCGATCTCCTGGGGGACAATTCCATGAGCCGGCACGCTGGTCGGCGAGAGGCCCTCACGCCGGCGCACCGGCGCATCATTTCGCAGGAGAATGCCCTCGGGCTGGAAGGCTTCGATCAGCCCTTCGATGACGACCTCACGCATGGTCTCCAGCCCAGCCGACAAGATCTGGACTACCAGCCACCGGTCGTACCGGTCCACTACCAGCGAGGGGAGGGCGTCCCCTTCACCGTGGACCAGACGGCAGGCGGTTGCGTCGATATCTCTCCGGCGCGCTGCACAGCGCACCAGCTCTTGCCGCCACCAGCGGGCGTCGATGACATCCTCGCTCCGCGTCAACAACCGCAGCCGGATCTCGGACCTTGGGGAGTGGAGCGCCTGACCGATGAAGCGACCGCGAGAGTCCTGAACTCGTACCAGGCCGGGCTGCTCCGGCCCACCGAGCACCTCGCTCCGATAAATCCAAGGATGTCCCCGCACCCAGCGTTCGGCCCCCCGGGGGGTGACTTTGACCGAGGTCACGCCCGATCGGGCCGAAGGACTGTGGCTCCCCGCAAGTAGCAATGCTTGATTTCCTCCCGGTTTCGAGCGGTGTAGGCGTGGACCAGGAGCCGGATACACTTGGGCAGGGACCCCGGAACCGGAATTTCGGTGGCATGGAGCAGGGCCACGATATTCCAACCGAACTCCTCGGCGGCTCGGGCCGGAAAGGCGGCATCGAGATCCCGAGTGACGGTGAATAGGGCACTCACGATGTCGTCCGGCTGGAGCTCATTCGCCTCGATCACCGCTCGCAGCAACTCGTCGGTTGCAGCGAGGATTTCCTCGGGATCGTTGCGGTCCACCGTGGTGGCTCCCCGGATCCCATGGAGGCGAACTGAGGGCGTCATGGTGCATAATGTAGCGGCGCTCGTCCGCCTGATGGTGGTTACCGATGACGGTTTAGTGCGCGGCCGAGACCTGGTCCAG
>JAICPP010000229.1 GCA_025929805.1 Gemmatimonadales bacterium
CGGCCTGAGCGTCATCTCGCTGGCGGGCCAGCTTAACGGAGCCTCCCAAACAGCGCCGGCGACTGCCGTGGCCTGGCTGCTCCAGCAAAGCTTGGGGGCCGATTCTTGAGCGAGTCTCACCCCTGTGCTTCTGGTCTGACCGTAATCAAGATCGGCGGGAGCCTCTTGCGGGCCCCTCACCAACTGGATCGAGTATGCGCAGCGCTGGCCAGGCACTCGAGCCGACACCCTTTCGTGGTGGTGCCCGGTGGTGGCTCCTTGGCCGATGCCGTGCGCGAGCTGGACGGCCGGCTAGGCTTGTCGGCGGCCGCTGCTCACTGGATGGCGATACTGGCGATGGATCAGTTCGCCCACGTCCTGGTGGACCGGATCGGGGGAAGCAGGCTGGTGGAGGATCCTGGGGAGATCAGCGAGGCGCTGTCCGGAGGGAATGTCGTGGTTCTGGCGCCGTCTCGCTGGATGCGCGCAGCGGACGTGCTGCCGCACTCCTGGGAGGTCACCAGCGACAGTATCGCCGCCTTCATCGCGGGAGCGCTCGGCGCAGCGCTGCTCGTTCTTATCAAGCCTACGAATTCGGCGGAGCCGGTCGACCTCTATTTCATCCAGGCGTTACCCGCCGGTTTGCCCTATCTCATTCTACCCTGGAATGAGATCGATGACCTCCCGTCCAGGCTCAACGGGTAGAGCGCTGCCGGCGAAGCGGCGGGGCCCCCAGCGTTCGCCGGCGGGACAGGTGATCGACAAAGCGGTCGGCCGAAACCGGGCGGCCTATCAGGTAGCCCTGCACCTCATCACACCCTTGCTTCTGCAGCAACGTGAGGTGCGCCGCAGTTTCGACACCCTCGGCAATGACCCTCAAGCCCAGCGCATGTCCCATTGCGATGATGGCAGTTGTGATGGCGGCATCATCCGGCTGGATCGCGATCTCCCGGATAAACGAACGATCGATCTTCAGGGTATCCAGCGGGAAATGCTTCAAGTAATTGAATGAGGAGTACCCGGTACCAAAGTCGTCTACCGCCAGGTGGAGACCCATGGCGCGGAGAGCGTGCAGAGCCTCGGTTCCCTCCCGCTGGTGATTGACGAGCACGCTCTCAGTGAGCTCGAGGCACAAGTAGCGAGGCTCCAGCCCGCTGATCTGCAGGGCCCGCCCAATCGTGTCGCTCAGATTTCGCTTAAGCTGGCGGCTGGAGAGGTTGACTCCCACCCGAATGCGGGGAAGTCCCGCATCCTGCCAGGCACGGTTCTGAAGACAGGCACTCTGGAGAATCCACTCTCCCATGGGAACGATGAGGCCGTTCTCTTCGGCGATCGGGATGAACTCGGAAGGTAACAGGAGACCGAGCTCTGGATGGCGCCAGCGCAGCAATGCTTCGGCGCCGACGACGGTATTGGTGTAGGCATCGACGATGGGCTGATAATGGACCTCGAACTCGTTCCGCTCGAGTGCCCGGCGCAGGTCGTTCTCCAGCGTCATCCGTTGGAGCGCGTTTGCCGTCATCGATTTCGAATAGGTCTGATAGCTGCTGCCTCCCTGCTCCTTTGCCTTGTACATCGCCGTATCGGCATGCATCAGAAGGGTATCGATGTCCTCACCGTCATACGGGTAGATGGCGATTCCGATGCTGGCATTGATGAAGATCTCGTGCGTCCCCACCCGTACCGGATGGGCAAAGCTGGATAGAATGCGCCGGGCGAGCTTGCCCGCATCCTGGGCATCGTGCAGCCCGGGCATGATCACCGTGAATTCGTCCCCTCCCAAACGCGCCACCTCGGGCGTCAACGTGGCCACGGCGGGGCCCACTTCATCCTCCCGCTCGCGGCAGCAGGAGCGAAGCCGGGACGCCACATGACGGAGGAGCTGGTCTCCCACCTCGTGCCCCAGGGTGTCGTTGACCCGGCTGAAGTGGTCCAGGTCGATGAAGAAGGCGGCGACCAGCCGTTGATTACGGCTGGCCTGTTCCAGGGCATAGGCCAGGCGCTCCTTGTACGAGAGCCGGTTGGGCAGGCCGGTCAGGCTGTCGTAGTACGCCAGCTCCCGCACCTGCTCCAGCATTCGCGCGTTGGCGAGCGCCACCGCGGCCTGGTCGGCCAGCCGGCGAATCTGGTCCCGGTCCTCGTCGGTCGGCGTGAGATCGAATCGCTCGCCCAAGGCGATGATGCCGGACAGTTGCCGTTGATAGGAGAGCGGCAAGACGACGAATGACGTCGCACCCAGATTGGTGAGCGGGGCCAGGTAAGACGGAATACTGGCCCCGGCATGCAGCTCCAGCACCTCGGGACCGGTCAACAGGGCCTGTACGTCCGACTGGCGCAGCCCGACTCGTTCGACGTGACGGCCGCCCTTTTCATAGTCCTGAATCACACTGGTAACCGCCTTGGCGCCGTCAGGAATGCCGAGCGTCACGCTGACCACGCTGCAGGGGAACACGTCACGAATCCGACCGAGCACAGTATCGACGATGGCGGTTGAATCGGTCGCCGATAGCACCGCGCGGTCGATCTCGGCCGCCGTGGCCAGCGCGTTGAATTGGCGGCCCAGCTGGGTAGCCATGGTATTGAACGAGGACGCGAGCTGCTCGAACTCGTCGCGGCTGGTCACCGAGACCCGGCTGGTGAAGTCACGCTGAGCGATTCGGTGAGTGCCCTTCTGCAACTCCTCGAGAGGCAGCACGCTCCGGCGGATTTGACTGAGGCTGAGCAAAAGCACCGCCAGGCTAGACAGCCCGACCACAATAAGAAATGTGGTAGTGAACTCCGCCATGGGCTCCAGCACTTCTTCCTTGGATTCGCTCAAGAGAACTGACCAAGGTTGGGCGGCAAACGCAGCGTCCAGTGGTATGCCCGACGAGGCAATGAGGTAGAACTCCCCGGTCTTCTTGGCGGCTGCGGTATCGAGCTCAATCACCCGGGTCTTCTTGGGTGACCGACTGACCGGTAAGGGAGGCTTGACCGAGCTGAACAGGACGCGGCCCGCGTCATCCAGAACGGCGACCCTGGTGTTGGGCGAGGGCATGCTCTCTTCCACCGCTCCCCAGAGATACTCCGGGCTCACCTCGGCCACGAAGGTGCCGCGTATCTCGCCTCGGCGAACCAGCCGACGCATTAGGTAGACGCGTGACCGATCGCCCGTCCCATGCACGACCGAGATCAGTGGGAGGCCGAGCTGCAAATCCGTGCTATCGCGTGGTGTGAGTCGAGGTCGACGGGTCAGCCGGCCGAAAACCTGGATGCCCTTCTTGTCGTCCCCCACAAACTCGACTGCGACGAACCGTTGGCGGGCGAGAAGGTCGAGCCCTGCAATCAGGGCCTTGCTGGCCTCGATGAGCTCCGTGCGCTGGCGGCTGCCGGTTGCCGACTTAGGGTTGCGGTCTATGATGATGCCGCCCATCGCCACCCGGCCCTCGGTGGAGCCGGCCTGGGTCTGATTTCCCGGCTTAGGGCGCCGGGGAACCGCTCGAGTGGCCACCCGTGGCAATCGTTTGGCTGCGTGAAGCTGGAGAATGGCGCTCGGGGGAATGCTCTTCAGGGTGGCGTCGAGCAGCAGCAGACGCTCGAAGATGGCTTGGCCGAGGGCTTTGTTGGCCTGTTGTAGACGGGCTTCGCTCTGCCGGTAGAGCTGCTGCTTTACGTGGCGGTACGATAGCACCGCCAGCAACGCCATTGGCAACATGGCGCAAACGACGAACAGTATCAGCAAGCGCCGGCCGAACTTGCTGCGAAGCGGCGTGGCGGTAAAAGCCACGTTTACAGCCGGACGCCGCATCCGGGCGCCTTCGGCAATCAAGGTCAGAAGCCGCCCGAACCTGCTCCGCAGCGGAGGGGACAGAAAGTTCACGTGCAGCCCGGGCGTGGATGAGATGTAAGCCTGCAAGTAGCCGTGTGCAGCCCAGGCCGTTGAGCAAGTGTTATGCCCTTGAACTAGCCCCTTAATTGTTGATCTATCATTGGTTTACATCAGGGAAGCGACCAGATATTCGCGGGCTCTTCGGGCGTTTCGCCAACTCACCTCTGGGACCGGCAGGAAGGTCCGGAACAAACTCCGAACTCATATGCTCGAGTTGATCATGGAGTTGCCGGACTTTGCCCAGGCTGACGACTCCTTCCCTTCCCCCCGAGCAGGCCGCGCCTCTGACTCCAATGATGTCCGGCTCAGCCGCCCTGACCGCGCTCAGGTGCTCCCTGGTTAAGCTCCCCGCCACGGCGGCCAGCATCCCAGACCCATGCACCCGTGCGACCATTTTGGTCAACGCAGCCGGCTCGATCCAGGTAAACAGATTACCCCTACCCTTGAGGTACGTATCCAGTAGCACTCCCTTGGCGGGAGTGCAGGCTGCGGCTTGAAAGACCAATGCCGGCGGAAGGGTTCGAGCGAATGTGAAGTCGGCGTATGCGACAGCCAC
>JAICPP010000313.1 GCA_025929805.1 Gemmatimonadales bacterium
CCATCCCGGTGGCCGAGATCATCCGGATAGTGGTCACCGAACTACTGGCTTACCGGCGCACGAGGCAAGAGGCGAACGAGCCCGCTGTCCCGTCGCCGCAGCCTACTAAATCTAACTGAGGGACCTGGTTAGAGGGTGAGTAGGTTAGAGGGAACCGAAGATCGCGAACAAAGGCGGGAAGACAGCTACGTCAGCAGGAAGAAGTCGCGCAAGACAACTTGAAAAAACTGTGCACTGAGTTTGGCAACAGATCCAGGCGCGAAGCGGGGCGCTGGATCATGGACGAATCCCCGAACTGGGCGCCTCGAGACACCACCGAGAACGCAATACGGTGCAACACGGGGCAAGGCAGAGCAAAGCATGCCCGAGCAGACTACCATGCCGCGATACTCCCAGAACAACACCAACCCCAGCGACTCCGTGAGGAATGAGACAGTGGCGCAAGAATACGTACAATCCCTTGACGACCAGCGGGCCACGCTCGAAACCGTGGGCGGCAAGGGAGCCTCCCTCGCCCGGCTCCTTCAGGCGGGCATGCCCGTGCCCGGCGGCTTCCACGTGAGTACTGCTGCCTACGAGCGGTTCGTTGCCGAGAACGATCTAATGAGCGGTATCCGCGCTGCACTTGATAAGGTTGATGCTTCGAAACCCGACACACTGACGAAGGCCTCAGAGAAGATCGGGGCTCTGTTCTTGCGGGCGGATATGCCCGAGGAGATCTCTGGGGCTATCTTCGAAGCATACGCCGGTCTGGACCAAGACGACCCTGCCGTGGCTGTGCGCTCGTCGGCCACCACAGAGGACTTGCCAGGAGCCAGCTTCGCGGGTCAGCAGGCGACTTCGCTGAACGTCCGCGGTGGCGACGAACTGCTCGAGGCGGTGCGCCGCTGCTGGGCCTCGCTGTGGTCGGCGCGTGCCATAGCCTATCGGGAGCGCCAGGGCTTTGACCACGAAGCGGTTGCGATGGGCGTCGTCGTGCAGGCGATGGTGGCGGCAGATATCTCGGGTGTGCTTTTTACAGCCAACCCAACCACAGGGGCGCGCGATGAGCTGGTCGTCAACGCCAGCTTCGGTCTCGGCGAGACCACCGTTTCCGGTGAGGTGACTCCCGACACCTACGTGCTGGATCGGGAGAGCCTCATCCCGAAGGAGACCCGGCTGGGCACCAAAGAGGTGATGATCGTCGCAGAAGGCACCGGCGGTCAGAACACGACGACCAAGGACGTTCCTGAAGCGCGGCGCGGCGAGTCGGCGCTCTCCGAGGCGCTACTGCGCGAGCTGGCCGAGCTGGGGGTGTGGGTGGAAGAGCACTTTGGCAGCGTTCCGCAAGATATCGAGTGGGCCGTGGCGGAAGGGCGCTGCTGGCTCCTGCAGGCGCGACCCATCACCAGCCTGCCACCGGCCCCATTGCGTAATGTGCGTTGGGAGCCGCCCAGGCCGGGCAGCGTCTGGATGCGCCGGCAGGTGGTCGAGCACATGCCCGAGCCACTTTCGCCCCTTTTCGACGAGCTCTATCTGCATGAGGGCTTGGATCAGTCGATACGTGAGATCACCATTTTCATGAGCGACCTGTTCGGGTTTGAGTTCGACATTTGGGACTTCGTCCAGCCGCCATTCGCCGCCACCGTAAACGGCTACGCCTATAGCGTTGCCAGCTTCGACTTCCGCTGGCGGCTCGTTCTGCCGATCTTGCGGATCTATGCGACAGCCCTGCCCAGGATGGTCCGTTATATGCTCCCGCACTGGCGGGATGAGGCGTTGCCGGGCTATCTGGCCACCATCGAGCACTGGAAGGGCATCGATTTGGACGACGCATCGGACGCGGAGCTACTGCAGGGCGTACGCGAGCTGGCCGTGGCGGATGCCGTCTACTGGTTTGCGGCCGCCGTGCCCCTGGCGTTGGCGCGGATCACAGACGCTGCGCTCGACCGCTTCCTGAAATCTGCCACCGCCGGGCGCGGGTCGTCGAACGGCCTGCGTCCGACCAGTGGTCCCTACCTGCGCGGCTTCCCGTCCAAGGCCGTTGAGGCTCAGGCGCAGCTGGAAGCCATCGCCAGGGACATCCACGGTTCCGAAGCGCTGCGCGACCGGGTTGTCAACAAGCCGGCCAGCCGGCTTGTTGACACGCTGGCGCCGTACCCCGATGGGAAACCGATACTGGTTGCCCTCCAGCAGTATCTCGACCAGTACGGCCACCAGATCTACAACCTGGACTTCGTAGCGCCGACGCAGGCGGACGATCCGCTTCCGGTGCTGTTGAGCCTGAAAGCCGCGGTCGAGCACCCGGAGCAAGACACGCTTGCTCATCAGGCGGAACTGGCGCAGGAACGCGAAGCGCTGGTAGACAGCACCTCACAGTCACTCCATCTCATTCAGCGTCCGCTGTTCTGGCAGCTCTTGAACTGGGC
>JAICPP010000055.1 GCA_025929805.1 Gemmatimonadales bacterium
CGCCGTGGTAGCCGTCCTCGTGATTGCCGCCGGGGTGATCTGGTATCTGCGGGCTCGCCGGCGGCGGCAGCGGGAGCGGGTATGGCACGCTATCGAAGACGCGCTCGAGCCCGCCACTCCGTCGTTCATGGCGGGTTCCGATATCGCAGAAGGCTCGGCACGCCAGGCCGCCGCCCTCCTGGTGCTGGAGCTCGCGTACGCTGATCCGGCGCTTACCGGGACGGATCGCGAGCTTGTAGCTGCTCACCTCCGCGACCGCTGGGAGCTCGATCACCCGGGGACTCCCTCCACCGAACCCGAACCGGAGCACGAGCGCCAGACCCGCTTCGCCGAGTACGCCAACCGGCTGCGGGCCCGCTTCGGGCAGAATCAACGCCTCGCATTGGTCGAGCGGATGTGGACGGTAGCCTTCAGTGATGGAGCAATCGGGCTTCACGAGGAGCGCCTGATGCACCTGGCGGCCGAGCTCCTGGGTCTCGGAAAGGAAGACCTCCTGGAGGTTCGTACCCGGCTCAGGGCCCGGCCGGAATCGTGAGCACTCCGGCAGTCCGCGCTCAGATCGACCGGGACTTCTGGCTCGAGAGTTTTCGCGATTTTCTCGCGCTGGAGTCCGGCCTCAGCGCGAACACCGTAGAGGCCTATCTCCGGGACTTGCGCCGTCTGGGAGAGTTTGCCACCTCGAGGGGGGTCCGCGACCCAGCCAGACTCACGCGGCCGTTGTTGCGGGACTTCGTGTACCTGTTAAAGGATCTTGGTCTCAGCGCCGCGTCGATCCGCCGAGCGGTATCGGCCGTTCGGACCTATTACGGCTTCCTGGTCGGCGAGGGGCGGGTACCCGACAATCCGAGTGATCGACTGGAAAGCCCGCAACGCGGAAGGGTCCTGCCTGAGACCTTATCGGTACGTGAGGTCGAGGTCCTGCTCGGCTCGCCCCGCGTAGAAGAACCGTTGGCCTGGCGAGATCGAGCGCTCCTGGAGCTCGGCTATGGAGCCGGTCTCCGCGTATCGGAGCTGTGTAGCCTGAGCCTGAGTGACCTGCTGCTCTCCGAGAATCTGGTTCGAGTATTCGGGAAAGGAGGGAAGCAGCGACTCGTGCCCATCGGCCGGAGCGTGATTGGAGCTGTCTCCGTCTATCTCCACACCATGAGGCCGGAGCTGGATCGGGGGAAGAGCCGGGGGCGGGTCTTCCTGAATGCGCGCGGCCAGCCGCTCTCTCGGGTAGGTGCCTGGGGCGTCGTGAAGCGTGCTACCGAGCGGGCCGGCATCACCAAACGGGTAACTCCTCACACCCTTCGGCACAGCTTCGCGACCCATCTCCTGGAAGGTGGTGCCGATCTCAGGGCAGTTCAGGAGATGCTGGGCCACGCCGACCTTTCGACCACTCAGATCTACACCCACGTAGACCGGGAATACCTCCGCTCGGTACATAAGCAGTTTCATCCGCGTCCATAGTCTGGGCTTCCCCCCAGTGAGCTATCTCACCTCTCGAGCCCAGGAGGCCACTTATGCTTCTTTGTACCTCAGCATTCCAATGCCCGCACAGAGGAGGAACTGACCATGTATCAGTACACCCATGCCGCCGCGGCGCTACTTCTCGCGATTACGCTCGGTTGCAGTCCACGCGACCGCCAGGATACCGCCTCGGCTGCAGACTCCGTCACGGCTGATGTCTCAGAGGAGACTCGCGAGGCTGGCCGAGACGTTCAAGAAGCTGCGCGGGACGTCCGAGAAGAAGTCGGAGATTACACCTACGAGCGCCGCGATGAATTTCGCCGCGACATGGATCAGCGCATCCAAAGGCTTGATCAGGAGCTCGCCGAAGTGGAGCGGAACACGGAGAAAGGCTTGGATAAGGCACGGGACAGCGCGATCGTGAATACCCGAGCACTCCGCAACTCAGTGGACCGAACGCTGGAGCGCATGGGAGCAGCCACGGCCGCCACCTGGAATGACGTACGCGTCGCGGTCAGCAGGTCGGTTGATTCGCTGGAGCTCGCTCTGCGGAACCTGCGAAGCGATGCACGGCCAATGGGAGGGGCCGGGCCGAATTGAACAGCAAGCGCCTTCCTTAAAGAGAAATTCCCGATGTGGCTGGGTCGGTGCGTTCGAAGATCCGGCCCAGCCACTCTACCATCAACGCCGCCTCGAATAACATGACGCCAATTGCCAAGATGGCCCCAGGGGCAGCAGCCCAGGTTCGGAGTTGGGTGCGCAAGAGCAGGAACGCGCCTCCACCAATGGCGGCAGGCAGGATCAGCGTGAGTGACAGGAGCGCCACAAACGCGATCGTCATGAGTAAGTTTTGTCCCAGTGCCTCAACACCGGCCGTTCGCCCGGTGCCGAGTCGGACCCAGACAGGGTACAAGAGTGCCGCGCCGTTCTGGATCAGCATGCCCAGGAGGTTGACTCCCGGGAGCAGGAGGATGCTCCCCAGCAGCAGCAGCGATCTCTGTTCTAGGTCAGGGCTCATTAAGCGATTGCCCAGAAAGGCTAGATAGCCGATTCCGAGCAGGCTCAGCTGTATGCCTGTCACCATGATGGTCGAGGCGCCCGCCTCCGCCAGCACCACTGACCACCCACGAAGGGGGTAGCTGCGGAGAAGATCGAGCTTTAGGAGGTCGCCCCGAAGATCATTCCTCACGTACTGTGGCCCTGCCAGCACTAGGATCCCGGCCCAAAACACGGCGAGCCAGCCCGCGATTTCTGCCAAGGTTCCCTCGGCATCGAAGGAGAGAACGCCCACGATCACTCCGGCACCCGCGAGGGTCAAGACGGCATTTCGGAACCGCTGCGTTCTGGTTGCGGCTACCAGGTTCTTCCAGAGGATGGCGCCTGCAGGCCAGCCGTTCGGCGAAAGCCGCAGCAGTGAACGTCGGGGACCCTTGCGTGAGAGCGGTGCGCTTTGACCACCGCGCGCGGCGAATGCCTCCGCCCGCCACAGAGACACTTCTGCTGCTGCCTCTTCAAACGCGGTATCCGCCCGAACAACCCAGATGTAATGAAGGACCAGCAGCACCATGGCCGGCCAGAGAGCGGCCAGCCACTCCGTAACGGTGTCGGCAGCGAGCGGCCGTACCAAGATTCGGAAAGGATACGTCAACGCGTTGGGCACCGGACGCTGCGCGGCCTCCGCTGCCGCGGACAAGAAGCTGCGGACGTCGTGATCGCGTGCAGCCATAACGTCCGGCAGTGCATCCGCGATGCTCCAGGCGAGGGCGATCAGTGTGGCACCCAGCACACCGAGTGAGACGAGCCGGTGGCGTACACCCAGCCGCCCATGCTCCGCGAGGCTGGTGCGTACGAATGATGCCCCCAGCCGATGGAATGAAAGGGTTGTCAGCATGACCCAGATCGAGATCACCCGTAGCCCGGAAGACACCCCGAATCGCTCGCGGGACAGGATCAGGGTCCAAAGCAAGGCGTTGAAGAGGATGAGAAGCTGATTGCGAAGGAGCTTGAACTGTATCAATCCCTGACGTGAGACGGGGCCCGAGAACAGGAAGGTCACCTCTGCCGGGCTGAAAGCGAGTACTCGACGCTCGACTCCAAAAATCCAACCCCAGGCAACGGCTCCGAATAATGCCAGGGCCCCCACCAGCTCCAGAGCTCGAGGGTCAGGCGCTGGGCCGGTCATAGCTGTGGGTCGCTGGCCCACCACGATAAACCAGACATATGCCAGGCCTAGCAGGAGCGCAGCGAGGTAGCGGGGACTTCGAAGTTGGCGAAGCTGCCGGGCCAGGCGGTTATGTGCCGAGCGCCAGGCCAGATACCCGAACACGCTGATCATGGCTCGGCCTTCTCTCCCTCCTGGCCGATGAGTGCAAGAAAGACATCCTCGAGTTTTCGTGACTTGAGCTCAGGACGACCGGCGAGGATGTCGGCGATGGTCCCGAAGGCGGCCACCCGGCCCCGGCGCATGACGAGTACCCGGGTACAGATCTCCTCGACCAGATGCAGTAAGTGTGAGCTGAGGATGACGGCAGTTCCCGCGGCAGCGCGCCTGGTGATGGTGCTCTTCATGCGGCGGATGCCCACGGGATCGAGGCCGGTGAGTGGCTCGTCGAGCAGGAGGGCCTTGGGCTCGTGCAGGAGCCCACACGCAATCGCCAGCTTCTGTTTCATTCCCCGCGACAGCTCCCCTGGAAGAGCGCCCCGCTTGTCGGAGAGGTCTAGCTCCTCGAGCAATCCGGGAATGCGGTCGCTGACGTCCCCCATCCGGTACAAGCGGGCCACGAACCGGAGATGCTCCTCGACGGTCAAGTACTCGAAGAGGTGCGGCTCGTCCGGGATGAAGGCTAAGGCGGATTTGGCGGCCACCGGATCATCGGCGAGGTCGTGACCCGCTATCCGAATCCGGCCGCGCGTTGGTATGATGATCCCGGCGACGCTGCGGATTGTGGTGGTCTTGCCTGCACCATTCGGACCGACCAATCCAAGTACCTCACCCGGTCCAACCCGAAAGGAGAGACCCTGGACCGCCGCAAAATCGCCGTACAGCTTGTGCAAGCCATCCACGTCGATCACTGAGATCCCCCGGCACGCATCGGTGAAACTTTCACTGGTGGTCGTACGTCACATATCGAAACATATTACCCGATGTCGGGGCAGGCGGAATCTATGCGAAACTACTGGGTACGAATCGCTCTCGGGGCAGTCGCCATCTTCACGGTCGGCATGATTGGTATCACCCTGGCTCGGCAGGGCGTAGGTCATGTCCGGGGGGTGGTTGAGGGAAGTGGTCCCATCTCACTGCCACTCGCCTTCGTCCCCTTTATGCTTGACGGTCAAAAATTGGGGACCTTGAGCCGAGTCGTACTGCTGCGGGATGCTCCCAAGCAGATCTCAGCCGTGGAGCTCGAGATCAAGCTGCGCGATTCAGTGGTGGCTCGGGGCCTGGAGGGCTGCCGGCTGGCAGCCAACTTCGATTCTGACCGGGGACCGGGCCGAGTCCAGATCCACGCAGGTGGCTTGTCCCAAGGTGTGTTCTCCTGCTTGCACGGCGCGGATTCCGTTCCGCACTTCCAGGAATTCGGGCGTGCCGTCTTTCAGCCGGGCGACGTGAGCGTGCCGCTGCTACTTCCCAATGATATGGTCGAGGATCTGCAGGAGGGACGCTTCGAATCCAGTGAGGATTCTGTCGGTGAAGCCGTCCAGGCAAGGGCGGATTCCATCGCTGAAGCAGCAGACGCCCTGGCCGACTCCATTGCCATGGCGGCGGAGATGCAAGCAGACTCCATTGTGGCTCGCAGCCAGCAGCTCGTCGATTCGTTGCGGAGCGAGGGAATACGCCGGGCCGACTCCACGCGGCGTGCCATCAGTAGCGCAGCGGATAGCAGCGAAGGCCCGTAGACTCGCCCCCATGCTCCTCGTTCTCGATAACTACGACAGCTTCACCTATAACCTGGTCCAGTATGCCGGCGAGCTCGGGGCCGACCCCCGGGTTTACCGCAACGATGTTATCTCCCCGGATGAGATCCTCGCGTTGCGGCCAAGCGCCATCATCGTCTCCCCCGGCCCAGGTTCGCCCGAGCACGCCGGCATCTCGATAGCTCTCATCCGGGCTGCCGCAGGGCTGGTTCCCATACTGGGGGTTTGCCTGGGGCACCAGGCCATCGGTGCCGCATTCGGCGCCCGTATTACGCGGGCCAGTCGCCTCATGCACGGGAAGACCACCTGGATCACACACACCGCCCACCCCCTCTTCGAGGGCATTCCTTCGCCGGTCGAAGTGATGCGCTATCACTCCCTGCTGGTGTCTACCGAGAGCCTTCCGGACGCGCTCGTGATGACGGCATGGTCCAGCGACAGTCCCGGCCGGCAGGAGATTATGGCCCTCAGTCACCGGGAACTACCGGTCTATGGCGTGCAGTTTCACCCCGAATCGGTGGCCACTTCGCAGGGGAAACGCCTGCTCTCCAATTTCCTATCGCTAGCCCAAGTCGGGCGCGCGCCAGCCCCGATTCTCACCGCCTAACTCCATAAGGCGCAACCGTATAGGTTGGAGCTCTCGGCACGCTACGGGCACGGCACGACTTTTGACTCCCATAGGGGTCTCTATTAGCTTCCGTGATGCGCGTCCTGGGTGTAATTCCGGCTCGTCTTGGCTCAACCCGCCTCCCCAACAAACCGCTTCAACCGCTGGCAGGTGAGCCACTCGTCACCCGGGTCATCGAACGTGTACTGGAGCATGGGCTGCTCAGCGATCTCGTCGTAGCCACCGATTCATCCGCGGTGGCGGAGGTGGTAAAGCGGACGCGGGGAAGGGCGGTGTTGACCGGTAACTCTCACTCGACGGGCACCGATCGAGTAGCAGAGGTGGCCGGGCGGCCAGAGTTCGGACACTTCGATGTGATCCTGAATATCCAGGGAGATGAGCCGTTCATTTCCCGTGAGGCCCTGAGCGGAGCACTGGGTAGGGTAGAGCAGGGCGACGACATCGGGACTGCCGCGGCTCCACTCGATCCGGCCTTGGCTCATGATCCCAACCGCGTCAAGGTTGTAACCGATGCGCGCGGCCGTGCCCTGTATTTCTCGCGAGCAGGGGTTCCGCACCACCGGGCGGCGGGCGAGCCGAGCTCCGGCAGCGTGTACTGGCAGCACATCGGGGTGTACGCCTACACCCGCCGAGCATTGGGCCAGTGGGTGACGCTGCCCCCGTGCCCGCTGGAGCGGGCAGAGCGGTTGGAGCAGCTGCGGGCCTTGTACTATGGCATGACAATCGGTGTCGCACGGCTGGAGGGTCCGGTCTTTCCGGGCATCGACACCGCCGACGATCTTCGACGAGCTGAAGCTCACTGGCACGCTTATCAAGGGCAGGTCTAATGACCACAGGTCCAATTTCGACCAAGTACATCTTTGTAACCGGCGGCGTAGTCTCCTCTCTGGGTAAGGGCATCGCCGCCGCTTCTTTGGGACGGCTGCTGGTAGAGCGCGGGCTGAGCGTCACGATGCAGAAGTTCGATCCCTACATCAATGTGGATCCCGGCACCATGTCGCCGTTCCAGCACGGCGAAGTCTTCGTCACCGACGACGGGGCGGAAACCGACCTGGACCTGGGTCACTACGAGCGCTTCATCGATCGTTCGCTTTCCCGGCAGAACAACGTGACCACGGGCTGGATCTACCAGACCGTGATCAACAAAGAGCGGCGGGGCGAGTATCTGGGGTCGACGGTACAGGTGATTCCGCACATCACGGATGAAATTAAAAATGCCATCCGGCGGACGGCACCGGGCCATGACGTGGTGATCACTGAAATCGGGGGCACCGTCGGCGACATCGAGTCGCTCCCGTTTCTGGAGGCTATCAGACAGTTTCGTCAGGAGGTTGGCCGGGACAACGCGCTCTTCATTCATCTCACTTTGGTGCCCTACATCGCCGCGGCAGGGGAGCTCAAGACCAAGCCGACTCAGCACTCCGTACGCGATCTCATGGAAATCGGAATTCAGCCCGACATTCTGATTTGCCGGAGTGAGCAGCCGCTCGCCGCAGAGATCAAGCGCAAGATCGCTCTGTTCTGCAACGTGGACTTCGGCTGCGTGATCGAGAGTCCCGACGTGAAATCGATTTACGAGATCCCGGTTCGCTTTTTCGAACAAGGGCTGGATCGGGAGGTTTGCCAGCGGCTGCGGCTGGAAACCAAAGAGCCCGACCTTCAGGGCTGGAAGAGGATGACCGAGCGAATCCTTCACCCGACCAAGCGGGTGCGAATCGCCGTGGTGGGGAAATACACCGATCTGCGTGATGCCTACAAGTCGGTCCAGGAAGCCTTGACCCACGGCGGCATCCCGAACGATGCCAAAGTCGAGGTCGAGTGGATCGCGAGTGACCAGTTTAGCGACCAGCCTGCCGCGGGAAGGCTGCTTAGTCAGTACGATGGGCTGCTCATCCCCGGAGGTTTTGGCGAGCGGGGCATCGGCGGTATGGTCGAGGCCATCCGCTGGGCTCGGGAAAACGACCTGCCGTTCTTCGGCATCTGTCTCGGCTTGCAGGTCGCTATTATCGAGTTCGCTCGCAACGTCTGCCGGCTTCCCGATACCAATAGCACCGAGTTCGAGCCCAACTGCCAAACCCCCGTCATCTCGCTCATGCACTCCCAGCGTGATGTATCCGATATGGGCGGCACGATGCGGCTGGGAGCCTACACCGCGCGTTTACGCCCCGGCTCGCGAGCCGCCCAGGCCTACGGGTCGACGGAGATCAGTGAGCGACACCGGCACCGCTGGGAGGTAAGTAATGCGTATCGTGACGTACTGGCGGAGTACGGGCTCCGCCTCTCGGGACAATCGCCCGATGGCGGGCTGGTGGAGGTGATCGAGCTGCCCGACCATGCCTGGTTCATCGGCTGCCAATTTCACCCCGAGCTCAAGTCACGGCCCACGCGGCCGCACCCGCTTTTCGCCGGGTTCATCGCGGCGGCACTGCGCCGTCGGGAGGCGGCCCCCGCGCGCGCCGCCGTAGAGGAGCTGGCCCGGAGCACCCGGTAGTGGGTTGGTCCTTCAGCCGTACTCCATTCCTCATCGCCGGGCCCTGTGTCATCGAGCCCGGCGACCTGCTGCCCAGGGTAGCCGAGGAGCTCGCCCGCATCGAGCGAGACCTCGGGATACCGGTCTGCTTGAAAGCCAGCTTCGATAAGGCAAACCGGTCTCGCCTACAGGCGAGCAGAGGTCCCGGATTGGATGAAGGGCTACGCGCTCTTGAAAAGGTCGGAGCCGCCAGTGGCCTTCCGGTGCTCACCGATATCCACGAAGCACAGCAGGCACGTCCGGTGGCCCAGGTTGCCGATGCCTTGCAGATTCCTGCCTTTCTCTGCCGACAAACCGACCTCCTGATCGCTGCCGGTCAGACCGGCAAGGCCGTCAACATCAAGAAGGGGCAGTGGCTGCACCCGGAAGCGATGGGCGGGTCCGTCGAGAAGGTGCGGAGCGCGGGAGCCGGGGACATCGCAGTGACGGAGCGGGGAACCTTCTTCGGCTACGGCGATCTGGTAGTCGACATGCGGAACTTTGTCCGCTTGCGCGCGATCACCGGCGCGCCGGTGATCTTCGATGCGACCCACGCGGTCCAGCAGCCCGGACGAGGTGAAGGCGGTGCCAGCGGAGGCCAGCGTGAGCTGATCCCGCGCCTCCTCGCCGCCGCCGCCGCCGCCGGCGCCGATGGGTTCTTCCTGGAGACTCACCCGGATCCCAGTCGTGCGCAAAGCGACTCGGCCACTCAGTGGCCGCTCGACCGGCTGGCGGACCTCGTGAGCCAGACACTCGAAATCTGGGGGCGAGCCCGGGTATGAGCGTGATTGGTGCGGTCGCCGCCAGGAAGGTACGACTGCTTGGCCTCGATGTGGACGGAGTGTTGACCGACAACGGCGTCTACATCGGGCCTGTTGCCGGAGACCGGGTCGAGCTCAAACGGTTCAACATCCAGGACGGGTTGGGCCTGATCCTCCTCAAGACTGCAGGGCTCCCGGTGATCTGGATCAGCGGCAGGAGCTCCGAGGCCACGGCACTCCGGGCGGCCGAGCTGCGGGTGGAAGAGCTGCTACAAGTGCCCGGCCCGCAAAAGGCGGCAGCTTTCGAGCAGGCTTTGACCAGCCGGGGCATCGGGTGGGACGAAGCCGCCTTCGTTGGAGACGACTTGGCCGACCTGCCGATACTCCGGCGCGTGGGGTTGCCTATTGCCGTGTCCAACGCGGTGGCCGAGGTCAAACAGGTGGCTGCCTATGTCACCCAGGCTGCGGGCGGCCACGGTGCAGTTCGAGAAGTCGTGGAGGCTCTGTTGCGCGGCCGGGGCGAGTGGTCAGAGATACTCGAACGCTACTTTGCGGAGCAAGCTGCGGGTGCGGCATAAAGACTCCGAGTTGATCCAGGTGGGCAGCCGAGTGCTGGAGCTCGAGGCCACCGAGGTCTCCGCTGCGGCAAAACGGCTGAACGATTCGTTCGCTCGCGCGGTGCGATTGTTGGCAGCCGCCAAGGGCAGAGTCATTGTCTCCGGGGTGGGCAAATCAGGGCTCATAGCCCGGAAGATCGCTGCAACCCTGACCTCGACGGGAACCGCCGCGTCCTACCTTCACCCGGTGGATTCGCTCCATGGCGATCTCGGAATTGTTGGAAAGGACGACATTGCGATTGTGCTGAGCAAAAGCGGTGCATCAGAAGATCTCTTCGGGCTACTTGGCTCACTTCAGCGTCTCGGCGTGCCCATCATTGCCATCACGGGGGAAGCGGACTCCGCCCTGGCGCGGGTAGCCAGTGTGACCCTGGATGCGTCGGTCACCGAGGAAGCTTGTCCGCACGACCTCGCGCCCACCGCGAGCACAACGGTGGCTCTGGCTCTGGGCGATGCCCTGGCGGTGGCACTCCTGAGGGAGAAAGGCATCAGCCGTGACAAATTCGCGGAGCTCCACCCTGGAGGCAGCCTCGGTCGTAGGTTGTTGCTCCGGGTGCGGGACGTGATGCTCCCACCAGGACGGGTGCTTCGGCCCGATGCTACCATGCGTGAAGCAGTGGTGAGCCTGGCGCATGACCGCGGCTTGGCAATGGTGTCCGAGGACGGGCACTTGGCAGGCGTCCTCACAACCGGTGATCTCACCCGACTAGCCGAGCGCGATCCGCGCTTCTTCGAACGGCGGGTTGACGAGGTGATGACCCGAACCCCCAAAACCACCTCGCCCGATGACCTAGCCGGCGCCGCCGTCGGTGTCATGCAGAACCGCGGAATCATGGTCCTTCCAGTCGTGGATAACGGAGGCGGCATTGTCGGCGTGGTGCACCTGCACGATCTGATGCGAGCGGGGGCGGTGTGAGGGAGCGGATGGGAAGGACAGGAAGAACGGGAAGGTTGGGAAGACGCATTTTCCTTTCCATCTTTCCCATCTTTCCCGTGCTTCCCCTCCTTTCATGCGAGGAGCCCGGTGTCAAACCGACTACCACGGTCCAGGCGTCGGACAGCGCAGACCAGGTGCTGGAAGGGTTTTCCCATTACGTGACCAACGAAGGGATCCTGCGCAGCCGGGTCGAAGCGGACACCGCGTATTTCTATGAACCCACGCAGATCACGGAGCTGCGCAAGGTCAAGGTCGTATTCTACGATCTGAAAGGTGCCGAGAGCTCGACGCTTACTTCCCAGCGTGGCATCTACCGGTGGCAGAACGGCTCGATGGAGGCCTCCGGCAATGTCGTTGTGGTCTCCCCCGACGGGCGGCGGCTCGCGACCCAAGTCCTCCGCTACGAGAGCGCAACCAACCTGATCGTGACTGATAAGCCTTTCACCTTTGACCGGGGTGTGGAGCACCTGGAAGGCAACAGCTTCCGCTCCGACCCTGACTTCCGCAACATCGTCACCGACCGCCCGCGTGGCGTTACCGGTGATGGCATGCTGTTGCCCGGACAATGATGCAGCGGCCCCGCCACCCCGCGGCCCAGCTCGGGCTGGCTCTCCTCCTTCTGGCAACTTGGTCGCCACCCGCCGCGGCCCAGTCCGAACGCTGCGTGTTCCAAATCAGCAACGTTGATCGGCAGGGTGCCGTGGTCGAGACGCCGCAGGGGACCAACTACTTCGCCGGCGGCAACGTGCAGCTCAGCTGCCGCGGCCTCCAGGTCACGATGCGGAGCGACAGTGTGGCCGCCTACGGCGGTACGGTGGTCCACTTCATCGGAAATGTGAAGTATCGCGATTCGACGCTGACGATGGACGCCGATAGGGGTACCTACTACAGAAACGGCGAGAAGTGGGAAGCGCGCGGCCGGGTGGTAACGAACAATCTGAGGACCGGGTCGAAACTGACCGGCCCGGCACTGGATTATTACCGCGTGGCCAAAGGGGTCAGAGATACTCTGGAGATGTTCTCGACGGGTCGCCCCCGGATTGAATACGTCACGAATGATCCGGGTGTCAAACTGGTCGAGCCTTATATCATCGTCGCCAACAGGGTCCGCCTCAAGGGCAGCGACCGCCTCTGGGCCGGTGGTAAGGTAACCATAAACCGAAGCGACTTCTCGGCCCGGGGTGACTCGCTTCGGCTGGACACGGGGCAGGGAAGCGACGGGACTCTGATCGGCGGCAACCCTGTCATGCGGGGACTTGGCCGGGACAGCTTCAACCTGACCGGACGCCGGCTGGATCTAAAGCTCAGCGGGCGGGAGCTTACCTATGTCATTGCCAAAGGCACTGCCCACGCCGTGAGCAAGGAGTGGGACCTAGTTGCCGATACTATTGGACTTGACATCAAGAATCGAAAGCTGGAGCAGACCCTTGCCTGGGGGGACTCCACCCGACCGTACGCGACCTCGCCGGCGTATGCCATGCGCGCCGATTCATTGGCCCTGGATACCCCGGGGCAACAGCTCAAAGAAGTCCGCGGTTTTGGGAAGGCCTGGTTGGGTGGTACCATCGATACCAGGACCAAGCAAAGGGACTGGATGCGAGGTGATACCGTAATCGCCCAGTTCGTGCAGCGGGACTCGGCGGGAACCCGCCGCGCGGCGCTGAACCGAATCGTGGCTCGCAAAAGCGCCCAGTCCTTTCATCTTGATCCCAATCCGAAGCATCCGGAGCGGCCGTCGATTAATTATGCTCGGGGTGACGTGATCGTGATGACCATGAAACACGGTGCCCGCACCGGGGTGGACCGGGTTGATGTCCAGGGTCAGGTGGATGGCGTCCAGTTGGAGGCCGCTGAGGTCGTCCCGGCCGACTCCTTGAGTCCTCGACCACAGGCCGCTGAACGAGCCCGAGGCGGGCAATGACAGCTCCCGAGTGGGTCGCTGCTCTAGGGGATCGGGACCCATCAGTTCCCATCGGCCTGGCCGCGATCGTCCGTGCCGCCGGCCCCACAGACACGATCGCCTTCTCGGATCTGGTGCACACCTATCGCGAAGCCTACCTAGCCTGCTATCAGCAGCTGGGAGAAGCAGACCAGGAGGTCTCGGGCGACGAGATACGACATCACCTCAATGACTCCGTCCTTCCCCGGTTGGCCACGGAGGGGTGGATTCTGGACACCGCGCAGGGCTACTGGCAGACCGTACGACCGCGGGTGGCCTGGTGGGGACCGAGGCTCGAAGAGCGGCAGACGGTGTACGATGCGCTGCTGAATTCCGCCCGCCGGGCTGTGCAGCGGGCTCGGTCCTATACTCGCAAGCGCACCAAGGCCAGCCTGCTGGAAGGCCTGGACCTCCGAAAGAGCTTCAAGGGACGGCCGGTAGTCGACCATGTCAGCGTTCGGGTCGAGCAGGGAGAGATCGTGGGACTTCTCGGGCCCAACGGGGCGGGAAAAACCACGACCTTCTACCTTATTACTGGCCTCATTCTTCCCGATGAAGGTCGAGTCCTGCTCGACGGAGTGGATCTGACCGGGGCGCCCATGTATCAGCGGGCGCGCGGCGGCATCGGCTATCTGGCGCAGGAGCCCTCTGTGTTTCGGCGGATGACCGTGGAGGAGAACATTCTGGCCATCCTCGAAACCCGGCCCCTGGGCCGGGAAGACCGGCAGCGCCAATTGGATCGCATGCTGGATGAGCTGTCTATCAAGCACCTGAGAAAGAGCAAAGCCTACTCCCTCAGCGGCGGAGAGCGCCGCCGTCTGGAGATCACCCGTGCCCTGGTAGCGGATCCGAAGTTCATGCTGCTGGACGAGCCCTTTGCCGGCGTGGATCCGATTGCCGTCCACGACATCCAGACGATTGTTGCCGGCCTCAGACATCGCGGGATTGGAGTCTTGATCACGGATCACAACGTGGAGCAGACACTCGACATTGTAGATCGGGCTTACATCATGTTCGAAGGCAAAGTGCAGGCCTCCGGCACCGTACGCGAGCTGGTGTATGACGACCGGGTCGCGCAGCTCTACTTGGGACCGACGCTCACCGCGAGGCTCAGAGCTCGCCTCGAGGCAGTCGCATGAGAACCGGCCTCTCGCAGCACACCAGCCTCCGCCAGGAGCTTCGGGTCAATCCACGCCTTTATCAGGCGATGGACATGTTGTACATGCCCATGATGGACCTCCAGCAGCATCTCAAACAGGAACTTCTGGCGAATCCCTTTCTGGAGCTGCTGGAGCCGGAAGACGAAGCCGCCGAGCAGCCGGCCGCCGAGGAGCAAAAGGAACAAAAGGAGAAGGAAGAAGAGGTAGACTGGGAGGAGATCCTGCTGAACGGCTTCGAGGTGGGCGGTACCCGGGAGCAGTACGAGCAGCTGGAGTACACGGAGCCGGTCACGGTCGAGACCCGGAATCTGATCGACCACCTGCGAGAGCAGCTCCAGATGCTGACGCTGACCCCACGGCAGCTTCTCCTGGCCGAAGAGTTTCTGGGCAACATCAACGAGGAGGGCTATCTCGCCGCCTCGCTGGAAGAGATTCTGGGGTCGGTGAATCAGCTCATCGCTGGGCATTTCGAAGCGGAAGGATCGGAAGATGCAGAGGCGGAAGAAGCCGAAAGCCTCACCGACCAGTCGGCACCCGCCGGCCCTAAGTTCTCGTCCGCGACCGCTGCTTCGGCTTCTACCGCCTCTGCCGCCTTCTACACCATGCCCGAGGCGGAGGAGATGCTGGCTGTCATCCAGCGGCTGGACCCTTCCGGAGTCGGAGCGCGTGATCTCAGAGAGTGCCTTCTGATCCAGCTGGTCGAGCTGGCAGATACTCAATCCCTGACCTACCGGCTGGTAGACGAAGCATTCCCGGATCTCATCGCCCACCGTTGGAACGATCTGGCCAAACGCTTTGGGGTCGAGCCTGCTGCGGTCCAGGCTGCGGCCGACCAGCTCTCGCGGCTGGACCCCAAGCCCGGCCTCAAGTACTCCGAGCAGAGCGATGGGTACATCATCCCCGACCTGATCGTGGAGAAGATCGGTGGGCGTTACCAGGTGTTCTTGAACGACACGGGCATGCCGCGGCTGCGGCTCAGCCGGTCCTATCAAGAGATCGCGCGGGACAAGAAGAAAATGACTCCGGAGAATCGCGAGTTCATCGCATCCAAGATGAACAGCGCCAACTGGATGATTCAGGCCATCGAGCAGCGGCGGCAGACCATGCTCAAGGTCATGAACTTCATCGTGGACCGGCAGCGCGATTTCTTCGAGAAGGGGATCGAGTACCTCAAGCCGCTCACCCTGCGCGAGGTGGCCGACGTGATCAGCATGCACGAGTCCACCGTGAGCCGCGTCACCAATGAGAAATACGTGCAGACGCCCCGGGGCGTGCTGCCGCTCAAGTTCTTCTTCTCCAGCGCCCTGTCCACCGCGTCGGGAGAA
>JAICPP010000136.1 GCA_025929805.1 Gemmatimonadales bacterium
GCCAGGCTGATCGCCCACTTCTTGTGCACTTCCACGGCATAGCGATCGGCTCGGCGGTCTGCCTCCCGAACCCGATCAGCCGCGGTAGCGGCGTCGGACCAGCTCGAAAGCCTGATGCGTGGCCGGGCAGGCGTAGGGAGCTTGGGCGCGGGGGTCCGTGTACTGGCCTGTGCCTCCGCCGACTTCGGCAGGATTAGCCGCTGGATTGACTGGAACCAGCCGCAGTAGCCCTTCCGGGTAGTGTCGGGCCTCGCTTCGGAGGTGGTAGAAACCATAGGTAGATTCAGTAGCAGCCGCAGATCGTTCTCCACCAGCGCCGCGCGTTCCCGGCGAGCCTCCTCCTGCTGCTTCCTCGCCTCATCAATCACCTCCAGCATCTCGCACGTGCTCATCTCCCGGTCCCCGCGGATTGACTCGCTGGTGTTCCGCTGTAACTGGTCGTACACATTCTTGACCCGGATATCATTGACCGAGAAGTACGTCAGCTGAAAACGAGTCGGCTCCGCGGGACGGTATTGGTGGATCGACCCATTGTATAACCGCAGGCTGAGATCGGTTTGCCCCTCGGCGTACGCCATCGAACCGCTATCCGCATAGATGATCCGCCGGCTGGCTTCGCCGCCAACATCGTAGATCGTAACACCGCGCATTTTCCCTGTGGCGGCATCGATGCGGCTGGCTCGGAGGAAGTATTGCGAGGGCGGGACCTCATTGATGACCTGTTCCCGCAGCTCGAACGTGGGCTTCTTGCGGCCGATGTCGATGAGCAGGGCCCTGAGCCTCGCGTTGCTGCGCGGGAGGACCTGATCCACGAACACGAAGTTGAATGCCGACATGCAGACGCCCCAGACCAGCACCGGCAGGAGTACCTGGTAAACGCTGATACCACTGGCCCGCATGGCGGTGATCTCGTTGTCGGCAGCCAGATGGCTGAAGGTGTACAGGACAGCCAGCAAGACGGCCATGGGGAGGGTCATGGCAATGATGAACGGCAAGCTGAGCGCGAAAACCTCCGCTATGACGGTCCACTGCAGACCCTTGCCGACCAGGGCCCCAAACTTCTTGGCCACCTGGCTCAGCAGCATCAGGCTGGTCTGAGCCGCCAGGGCAAAGAGGAAGGGTGCCGCCAGTTGCCTCAGGATGTACCGGTTGAGCAGTCTCACAGGAGCTAACTTGTATAGTTGTAAGGGTTTTGTACGTCCATTATATTGGCTGATTCACTACTCTCATGTCCTATCGTTGTGTTCCGCTAGAGTGGCGCGTCTTCTCGTAGCTCTAATCTGTTTCGTCACCATACCACGAGTCCTGGCCGGCCAAGCCGATACGGCTCGTGTCGATACCGCCACGTTCGGGGTTCGGCTGGCGTTTGATACTCCCCGACTGACTCTGCGTGAGCCGGAGGCGCTGCGGGCCCCCTGGTTGGGGGCCCCTCGCCTGACTCCTGCCCTGCGTGGCGCAGCCTGGGACAGAACCCTCTCGGCTGTGCTCGACTCGACCCGCCGGGAGCGCGCGGCCTCATTGCGCAACCTGGCCCTCTACGGAGAGCCGCTGCAGGTGGAGCGGCCCGGCGAGGAAGAGGCTGCCCAGGCCCGCAAAGGAGTGTTGGGCCTCGCCAGGAAGTATGCCGACCTGGGCTTGGACGGCCAAGTGAGACTGGAGCTCCGCACCGACCGGTTACGCAACGAACGCTGCGGGCCGGCCCTGCTCCTCGACCCCAACTCTGGTTGCCGGGGCGGGTTCAAGGCCCCTCGGCTGGACAATCAGGTAAACGTTCGATCCAGTGGTATCATCGGGCAGCGAGTACATCTGGCCGTCGACTACGACACCGAGCGCGACTTCACTGCCAATAACAACGTTCAAGTCTACTATCAGGGCCTCGAAGACGAGATAATCCGCCGGATCGAGGTCGGTACGGTCACTTTCCAGCCCCCGCAATCCAGATTCATCACGGCGGCCATTCCAGCCAACAACTTCGGCGTTAACGCCCGCTTCGAAGTTGGTCCGGTTCAGCTCCAGACCCTGGCGGCTACCCAGAAGGGCAGTCAGGTGGCGGAGCGGGTCTACACCGTAGGCCAAACAACCAGCCAGGCTCAGGACCGCCAGCTCCGGGACCTGGACTTCGAGACCGGCCGGTTCTTCTGGGTGGTGGATCCCACCACCGCAATCGCGGGGTATCCCACCGTCGACATTCTGAACCTGGCCCAGGTGGCACCAGCGGTTCAGCCCGTCCAGGTCCGAGTCTATCGCTATCGGCCGCCACAGAACCAGACGGGGACCGATCCCAACCTCGGTGGTATTACGGCCTTGGGACGGACGACCGATCCCGCTCAAAGCTTCGGTCCAGTTCGCTGGCAACTTCTGATCCAGGGCAGCGACTACTATCTGGACCCCTCCGGGCTTTGGTTTGCGCTTACCACCAAACTGGATCAGAACGACTATCTCGCGGTGAGTTATACGACGGCTGCGGGCACTACCGTCGGCAGCTTCCCCGCGGAAGACCGGGGGCAGGGATCTGCCGATAGTCTCCGCCTCATCGTGGAGCCCAAGCAGGGTCCGGAAAAGGTGACATTCCGGCATGAGATGAGACAGATATACCGGGTGGCCGGCTCGGATTTGGATAGGAGCTCGCTGCAGGTCAACCTGTCGGTGAACCGCTCCGAGCGTCCCCAGGGGCAGGGCACCACCTATTTGGCACTCCTCGGCCTGGCAACACCCAGCGACCAGAACGTGTTTGATCAAGACAACCGGCTCTTTCCCCGGACCCGTGATCCCGCGGCATCGGAGGTACTCAAGGAATCCTACGTCGTGTTTCCCACCTTGACCCCGTTTGCCAGCCCGCAGTTGAGCCCCGCAGAACGCTCCGATTCACTGTATCGAACCCCTCAATACCTGCTGCTGGCTCAGGGTCCGTCGGCGAGATTCCAGGTGCGGCTTCGGTACAACTCCACCGGCGCCGGCGACCGCTCTACTCTGAGTCTGGGGGCGCTTCAGATCCGGGACGGCAGTGAGCAGCTGTCTCTGGGTGGCCGGAGGCTGGAGCGGGGGGTGGACTACACCATCTCCTATGAGCTGGGGCAAGTGACGTTTCTCAATCCGGAAGCACTCTTTGGCCCGGCTGGCGGGCAGGTCACCGCTCGCTTCGAGGAACAGGGACTCTTCGCGGTGGCCCCGACCACGATCCTGGGTCTCGCCACCAGCTACAACCTGGGCGAGCTCGGCGCCATAAACCTGATCGGCATGTACCAGCGGGAGCAGAGCGCGTTCAACCGCCCCCCCCTCGGCTTCGAGGCTTCCGCCAACCTGATCGGCGGCATCAACACCGCGCTTCACTTCAAGCCTTCGGGCGTGAGCCGCTTCCTCAGCCGGCTGACCACCAAACCAGCCTCTGCCCCATCGCTGCTGGATGTGAATGCCGAGTTTGCCTTCACCAAGCCGGATCAGAACCGCTCGGGTCAGGCCTACGTCGAGGAGTTCGAGGTGGAGGCCGGGGTTCCGTTGAGCCTCCAGGAAACCGCCTGGGAGTTCGGGAGTCAGCCGCAGCAGGCGAGTGGTGCCGAGGACCTGGGTTTTGTGGGAGGGTTCCTGCCGGAGGACGCCGTGGCGCTCACCTGGCAGAATCTGATTCCTCTACCGGGAACCAGCCAACCGGTCGAACTACGACCGCAGGATATCGATACCTTGATCCGCTTCTCCGGCCGTACTGAGCAGCTGGAGACCGCCATGTATCTCACGCTGCATGCGGACACAGCTGGTGGCGTGGTTCAACAAAACAACGCCTCGCGCTGGTCGCTTCCCCCGCGGCTAGGTCGCCCCCGCTGGCGGTCCATGGTCACTTCGCTCAGTCCGACCGGTATCGACCTTACTCGCAACGAGTACCTCGAGTTCTGGGTGTTCCAGCGGAACCGGACTGCGGATTCGGCCGGAGTGCGGCTGATCTTCGACATCGGCAGTGTAAACGAGGACGCTCTCGCCGTGGCACCGGACACCATAACGGTGGCGGGACCGGACACGGTCTTTACCGGCCGGCAGTACGTGGGTCAGGGTCGCCTGGATACGGAGCGAAATCAGGTCGACATCTTCGATGCCCAGGTGGACGACGTGGGCATTCTGAGTGACCGACCCGATGTGCTCACAGACGGCCTCACCGGCGGGCCCGTGGCCGACTTGCCGCTGTGCCAGCGGGTGCTGAGCTCGGCGGTGCCGGTCTTTCCCTGGGGAGACCTGAGCGGCCGCTGCACCAACGGGAACGGCAGTCTGGACACCGAGGATCTGAACGGAGACAACGTCCTCAATTCCTCCGGAGCAAACGAGAGCGTCTTTCGGTACGTGGTGAGTTTGATGCCTGGGGACAAGTATTACGTGCGGGACGGCGTGGGTGGATGGCAACTGTATCGGGTTCCGATTCGGACTCCCGATGCCGTCCTGGGGACCCCCAACCTGCGCGTCATTCAGCATCTGCGCCTCACCGCGGTGGCGCCTCCCGACCCCGGCCAGCCCGATGTCGTGGCCCAGTTCGCCCTCGCGCGAATGCGGCTGGTGGGCTCCTCCTGGATTCGCCGGGCTGAACGGCCCATCCTGGGTATCTCCGGGTCCTTGAGCGAGCCAACCGGCGAGGTCATCGCCTCGGTTATTTCCACCGAGAATAGCACCGATCTGGGATACGAATCGCCGCCTGGCGTGTTCGAAGGTGTCTCCCGGCGCGGGGGTGATCGGGGCTCGCTGGGAACTCAGATCAACGAGAAATCGCTCCGCTTGATCGCACGGGGGCTGGAGCCGGGAGAGCGGGCCGAGGCCTACCTGCGCTTCCCGGCGGGGCCACAGAATGTCCTGGGGTACCGAAGCCTTCACGTCTGGATGCGCGGACGGGGTGCTGAATGGGAGGCAGGCGACTATCAGGCGTTCATCAAGTTGGGGAGTGACGACCGGAACTTCTATCTCTATCGCGCACCGGCGCGAAGCACGACCTGGGAGCCGGAGTTCGTCATCGATCTGGAGGTGTGGCGGCGACTGCGTGCCGGGCTGGAGAGTCGCTGGTTGAACGGGGAGCCGCCCTCGGGTGCGGCGGAATGCGGCGGCGATGTGAATGCCTACGTGACCTGCGAGGGCCCCTACGTCGTGCACCTGGCCGACCCAGGCATCAACCCGCCCAACCTGGCTGCGGTCCAGGAGGTCTCCGCCGGCATTTACCGCGTGGCCGGCTCCTCTCTCGTGGATGCCGAGCTGTGGGTAGACGATATCCGCCTTGGCAATCCCGTATCGGATGTCGGTACGGCACTGGCAGTCGATACCCGTTTCATCGCCTCGGACGTCGGCAATGTGACAGCGTCATTCATCCGTCGAGACGGTCAGTTCCATCAAATCAACAGCGATCCAACGTATCGAACCACTGGCACATTCCAGCTCGCCACCAACTGGCGGCTGGATCGATTTCTCCCGCCGTCGCTCGGCCTCTCGGTTCCCCTCGCGGTGTCGTACAACCGGAGCGACGTAAATCCCACACTCCTGACAGGCACCGATATACGGGGAGACGCGCTTAGCGGGCTGCGCACGCCCGAGTCCTGGAGCGCTACCTACAACCTCTCCGTTCGCCGCAGCGCGAGAGGCCGCAACTGGCTGGTCCAGGGCCTGGTGGATCCTCTGTCGCTGGTCGGGACCATGACTCAGGGACGGTCTCGCACCGAGTTGTCCGATGCCAACAGCGACGCGTATTCGGTCGTCCTCGGGTATAACCTCCCGCTCAAGCGGAAGGGCCCGCGACTCCCGTTTGGCGGGTTGATTGGGAGTCTGCCCCGATGGATCCGCGAAAGCGAGGGCGGCAAGGCACTGGCGAACGCAACCTTCAGCTTTATTCCGTCCAACTTTCGCTGGAGCAGCGGGCTATCCAAGGACCAGGCAGACCACTCGCTCTTCTCGGTGCCCGTGGCCCGCGCCGAGGACGCCTCGATCCGACCCACGGTGTCCTTGACTCATCTCTGGCGCAATTCAGCCGGGCTCACCTGGCAGCCGCTCGGCATGCTCTCCCTCACCGGCGATCTCACCAGCACCCGCGATCTGCGAGTCTATTCCGACTCGACATCCCTGGGACGACTGGCTTATGCCGAGCGTCGCTTCCTGATGGGAATCCCGGTGGGGGTTGAGCGTGATCGAACCTTGACCACCGCACTCTCGTTGACACCGCGGCTCAGCTCCTGGCTGCGACCGCGGTTCACGAGCTCGAGCAGCTTCCTCCTGTCCCGCACGCTCAACAGTCGAGCGCCAGTGCAGGAGGACGGCGACAGCGGAGCCTTCATCCTGCCGCAGACACTGAATAACTCACGCTCCCGCGATATCGGGCTTTCGATGGACCTTGGGCGGGCCCTGCGCCAGGTCTGGGGCGACAGCAGCGGTCTCGGGAGGGCGGTGGCGCGAGTGCGTCCGGTTGATTTCAGCACCCGCTTGAGCCGTACCTCCACCTACGATCTGAACGTGTTCGACCCTGGGCTCGGGTTCATGCTGGGTTTGGGTGGACGCGACCGGTTCCTGAGTCAGGAGGGTGAGAGCGCCCGTGGAGCCACGGAGACACGCACGGCGACGCTGTCATCGGGCGCCGATCTTCCCTTTGGCTTTACCGCATCGATGTCCTATTCCCTGACCCGCACCGACCGCTTCCAGCTGGTCGGCGAGGGTTTTACCGAAACCACCAGCCGCCAACGCGAGTGGCCGGTGGGGAACTTGCGGTGGACCCGGACGTTTTCCGGTGGCCCACTGACCCTGATCGCCGCCGGCACTGGGATTCGCCGGCGGGAAGGCACGTCCACTCAGCCGGGCGGAGTGGGCAACGGCGCCCGGAGTGCCACCTCCTCGTCGACCGTCACGCCGGACCTTCAACTCGCCTTTCGCAACGGAGTGGCGGTGACTGCGGCGCTGTCCACTCGCTCTCAGCGCAGCGAAAACAACGGCAACGCAACTCTGCTCGATCAGGACGACATCACCGGGTCATTGAACTACGTCTTTGCATTGCCGGCGGCCATCAGCCGCACCCGCAAGCGGGTTCGTTCTACCCTCACGGCCCTATCGTCCAAGACGCTCACCTGCCTCGAACAGGGCGATAACCCCGAGTGTACGGTGGTCTCGGATGTGCGCCGCCAGGAGATCCGCGGCGGTCTCGACACCGATCTGCTGAAGACGGTCAGCGGGGGCTTCCAGTTTGGCTACTCGATCAACGACGCCCGCCATCTCAGCCGGCGCACCTCGCAGATCTTCCTGCTGCTCTCACTCCAGCTCTCGTTGTATGCGGGGGACTATAGATAGGACGGGAAGGATGGGAAGAATGCGAAGGATGGGAAAGGTCCTCATCCCGAGCGAAGGTCGAACCCACCTATTACGTTCCACGACTTCGGGACCACGACAGGTTTTGAATCGATAACCGCGAGCCTCATGCGCTTTCGCTTCCTTCCCGCCCTTCCCCTCATTCCCATCCTTCCCCTCCTTTTCACCGCAGCCTGCCGTGAGCGCCCCCGTCCGCCCCGCGAATTCGACGGGCAGACTGCCTTCGGGTACATCGAGCGACAGGTGGCATTCGGTCCCCGAGTGCCGGGAACGGAAGCCCATGAGAAGATGGGCAACTGGCTCGACAGCCTACTGCGCCAACGGGCGGATACCCTGCTGGTGCAAAGCTGGAAACACGTTACCACTAGAAGGGACACGCTTTCCCTGCGCAATTTTGTCGCTCGCTTCAAGCCTACCGCTCCGAAACGCCTTCTATTCCTGGCGCACTGGGACAGCCGGCCAATATCCGACAGTCCGGTTTCACGGGATTCCAGCCATGCGGTGCCCGGTGCCAACGACGGCGGTTCCGGGGTGGCCCTGCTGCTTGGGGTATCCGACGTGCTGAAGCGCAGTCCGCCTGCTATCGGTGTGGACCTCCTGTTCGTGGATGGAGAGGACTACGGCGACTTCACCAAGACGCCCACGGACGTCCTGATCGGATCGCGCTACTACGGGGCGCATCAACCTCCCGGAGCCCAGCCGCTCTATGCGGTGCTCTACGATCTCGTGGCCGACAAGGACCTTCAGATCTACCAGGAGGGCAACTCACTGGTGGGGGCCCCCGAAGTCGTCGAGTTGGTCTGGGAGACGGCTAAGGATCTGGGCTATAGTGGCTACTTCATCGCTACGCCGAGGCACACACTGATTGACGACCATTTGGAGCTCCAGAAGGCCGGGATCCGCGCCATCGATGTCGTAGACTTTGACTATCCCGCGTGGCACACGCAATACGACACGATCGACAAGGTGAGCGCCGCGAGCCTGCAGGTGGTTGGGGACGTGGCCGTGCAGCTGATCCGTCGCGAGGCGGAGTAGCGGGGAGGTTCGCCGACAAATTGACTCGTCCCGCGCAAGAATGCCTACACCCCTTCCCTCATACCCTCGTACTCTCGTTCCTCGTTCCCTCGTTCCCTCGTTCTTCCCCGTTCCCTCCTTCCGCCATGCCTCCTGCCGAACGTCGCGCTCTTCTTACGTTGCTGGCCCTTGGTGTCGCCGGACAAGGTGTGCGTCACCTCGTCACCACACCGGGTGAGCCTCCTGGGCAGGTTCAGCTCCTGGCCACGCTCTCACCCGGCTCTCCGCTGGCTCACAAGGACAGCGTCATGCGTCAAGCTCGCCCACTCGAGTCGGGAGAACGGGTGGACGTCGATCAGGCACCCCTGTCGGAGCTCACCCGATTACCCAGGGTCGGCCCGAGGCTGGCCAAGGTCATTCTGGCTGACCGAACGGAGAAAGGAGCTTTCGGAAGTCTCGCCGGTCTGGATCGGGTCCCGGGCGTCGGGCCCGGGTTACTGAAAATCATCGAGCCGCATGTGGTCTTCAGCGGGGCAGCGGGCCCGGGGGGGGCGCGGGGCGCGCCCCACAACCCCCCCATAGGCGCCCCCCCCCGCACCAACAGCCCCCCCCCCCCCCGCCCCCCCCCCCCCCCA
>JAICPP010000250.1 GCA_025929805.1 Gemmatimonadales bacterium
CGGCTGCTGCTCGAGGGGAACTACCCGGGCATCGCCACCCACGACGCGGCCCTCATCGAGCATGCCAAACGCTTCACCCGGTGGCAGCACATCCCTTCAGAGCGGTTCGAGTTTCAGATGCTTTACGGTGTCCGGCGGGACCTGCAGGCGCAGCTCCGCCAGGCCGGTTACAACATGCGGGTCTATATCCCATTCGGGACCCAGTGGTATCCTTATCTCATGCGCCGCTTGGCGGAACGGCCCGCCAACATCGCATTCATTCTGGGCAACCTCGTGCGCGAATCGGTACCGGGCAGGTGAGTGAATTCACCCTGGGTGGGTACATGCGGAAGCATGATCGGGCTGCTGCGTTCGGTGGCAGCGACGGTCAGGCCTACTCGGTGGCCATATACGTCGACGAAGAGCCCGACGTGCGTGGGCGGTACGGTGCGGCACTCCTGTTCGTCCGCTGGTCGGAGTCGGGCGACCGTCCGGTGGGGCATCTGGAGTCCGACACTCTGGCCTGGGGCCGGACGCCCGGAGAAGCAGAGGCCGGCCTGGAAGCGCTCTCACTGTATGACGTGAAGGCTGCGCTCGACGAGGCCATCGCAAAGGCGCCCGTATCCTGGTGAGCCGGCTGGTCGGCACTGTTCTGGAGCGGGAGGGTTCGGTCTACCGGGTGGCGACTGACGCGGGCGAGCTGCGTGCCGTGCTCCGGGGCAAGGCCAAACGCGATACTCCGCGCGTGGTCGTAGGAGATCGGGTCCAGCTCGAGCCGGAGCCGGCGGGCGAGTACCACGGAATCATCGGGGTCGAGCCCCGGAAGACCCTCCTCGAGCGGCGGGTCCCCGAGGGCCGCGGCACCCGCCCGGTGGCAGCCAACATCGACAAGGTCTTCGTGGTCACCGCCACGAAGGATCCCGCGCCCATCCCTCAGCTCATCGACCGACTGCTGGTCGTGGCGGAGGCGAACTCCATTCCGGCGGCGGTCGTCGTGAACAAGGTGGAGCTCGAGCCTGGCTCTGACCTGATCCAACACTGTCGGGCTGCGGGTTACACCGTATATCCCACGAGTGCTCGTACCGGACAGGGTATCCCGGAGTTCGCGGCGGCTCTGAAAGGCCGGGTCTCCGTGGTCACCGGCCCCTCGGGTGCGGGAAAATCCAGCTTGCTCAATGCGGTGCAGCCCGGCCTCAAGCTTCGAATCGGTGAGATCAGCGCCCGGGTTCGCCGGGGCAAGAACATTACCGTGTCGGCGGTAATGCTACCGCTCGAGGCCGGCGGCTTTCTGGTGGATACGCCGGGGTTCAGCGAGGTGGGTCTCTGGGGCATCGAGCCCAGGGAACTGGCCAGTTGCTTTCCCGAGATGCGGCCCTTCATCGGGAGTTGCCGCTACAGCGACTGCCGTCACATGACCGAGCCCGGGTGCCGGATCAGCGCCGCTGTGGAGGCCGGGGAGATCCAGCCGGACCGGTTGGAGAGTTATCGGATACTGCTGGAGGAGCTGGAGAGCGCACCTGCCGAATGGGAATGACCAGCAGTAAAAAGTAAACAGTGAAAGTAACCAGGCCCATCACCACAACCCTGTTTACTGTTCACTCTTCACTTTTCACGCTCTTCTTCCTCCAGCGATGCTCGTCCCTCGCCTCGACCTTCGCCATCATCCTGTCGAACGCTTCTTGGAGATCGATCCCTTCCCGGTTGGCCATGCAGATCAGCACGAACAGAATGTCGGCCATCTCCATCCCGAGTTCGCCCTCGGGCTCCTCGGCCTTCTTGGTTTTCTGACCGAAGCGGTGGTTGACCTCGCGAGCCAGCTCGCCCACCTCCTCAGCCAGCCGCGCCAAGTTCGTGAGCGGGTCAAAATAGCCTTCTTCGTATTGGGCTACCCAGGCGTCAACGCGTTGTTGAGCATCCTTGAGAGACATGTCAATAAGAAGTCGCGAGTCGCGGGTCGCGAGTCTCGTGGTTGTCCGAAACTGATCTCACCTGACTGGCGACTTTCCACTTGCGACCGGAGTTGCCTGACGGGAACCTCGCGACTCACGACTCGCGACTCGCGACTTCTCTAACGCTTCAATAATCGCCCGGCAGAACTGCGGCAGATCCGCCGGCGTTCGCGATGAGATCAGATTGCCGTCTACGACTACCGGGCTGTCCTCCCACAGCAGTCCGGCGTTCACCAGGTCGTCCTTGATGGCTCCAACGCTGGTGCCGCGCTTGCCTCGGACGATTCCGGCAGAGATCGGCACCCAGCCGGCGTGACAGATGAAGGCGACGGGCTTGCCGGCCTCATAGATCTCACGGGTGAGCTGAAGCAGCTTCTGGGAGCGGCGCATGATGTCGGGTGCGTACCCGCCGGGGATCACCAGCCCGTCAAACTCGGCGGACGAGATCTGGTCCACGTTGGCATCGACGGTAATTGGGTAGCCGCGCTTCCCCTGGTAGGTCTTCTCGCCGGTTCCGGCGACGATGGTTCGGGCGCCTTCCTCTTCCAGCCGGATCTTGGGATACCAGAGCTCGAGGTCCTCGTAGAGCGGTCCGGCGAAAAAGAGGATTCGTTTGCCTTGGAGGGTCATGGTGTCGACGGGTCGAGGGTCTAGGGTCTAGGTCGGTCTGGGGGAAGTATATCTGGGCGGTAATGGAAGCACATCGGCGGTCACCGGGAGACCCGATGACCGCCGACATTCCAAGCTAGACCCTAGACCCTAGACTCTAGACCCTAATAACTCGACCAGGTATCCGTCCAACCATTCCGCACCCGCTGGATCGACCCGACCTGACCCAGCGCGCGGGCGAGATTGCAGGAGTCGTACTGAATGACCTTGGTGCCGTTCGCGATGTCCTGCTGCGGCACGACATTGCCGAGCTTCACATTGAGCGCGGTGATCAGAGCGCCATAGATGAGAGAGTTTCCGTTGAACGTCACGGTCCCGCCCACCAGGACCAATCCGTCCCATTGCCGGGGAGGGGTAGCGCCGTTGATGGTGAGATTGCCCGTCACGATCAGGATTCCCTTGCCGCTGCTCGGCAGGACCAAATCGCCGTTCACCTTCACCACCGGCCAGTTGGCGAACTGGGCCGCAGTTGGCCAAGCCGGCCAGGTAAAGTTCGGCGGCAGCGTGGTGCCCGCGGTGATACCTGCCCAGTCAATGTCCACCTCGTCGTTTGCGGTGCCGCCGGGCCCCGGAGTTCCGAGGTAGGAGGGGACGTCCTCGGGGTTCCCGTTGATCGGACTGAAAGAGCCAGTGAACGTGCCGTTCGGTACCGCCGCTCCGGGGATCACCGGCATTCCGGAGCCGACGCAGCGGTCGTTCCCATCGAGGGCACCTGCAACACCGTTCTTGTTGATGCCGGACAGGCTGGTGAATGCCCCATTGAGATCGAACGGCGTGGGAGTCCACAATGCGTAGGTGCCGACCGTGCGTTCAGCGGGAGGGACCAGCGCGTTGTACCGCCTGCCCGCGGTGTACGTACCGCGCGACGTGATGGCGTAAATGGCCGGGAGCAGTGTAGTGGTCGACTCCCGGAGCATGATGACGTCGACTCGCGCGGTACCGCCCGGCAGGTCGTTGTAGTTGAACGTCTGGACCACGCCGACGGCAGCGGCAGGCTTGCCATTGATCGCCGAGAGATAGCGGTTGATCCCGGACTGGGCCACCGCAAAGGCGCCCAGGCTGGCCCGATGGTCGGCGCCGGTCCGGCGCTCCGAAGAGATCCGGTTGTAGGTGATCGCCACCGCCACCGCCATGAGTGCCAGGACGATCACACTCAGCGGAAGCATGGCTCCTCGTCTATTCAGTCGAGCTGAAGCCGCCATTGGGTCCCTCTCTGAACGGGTGTCTGTCACGTCACGGAGTACTCAGAGGCGTACCATTACCCGAGATGCTGCGCTCGAACATCACTGAATCGGCCGGCAACGGAGGCTGC
>JAICPP010000088.1 GCA_025929805.1 Gemmatimonadales bacterium
GAGGCGCTTCGCCGGGGCGCGGATATCGTAGTCATGCTGCACCCGGACTATCAGTACACCCCTCGACTGATCGGGGCGATGGCCTGGTTGGTTGCGTCCGGCGAGTTCGACGTCGTCCTGGGCTCCCGCATCCTAGGCACCGGGGCGCTCAAAGGTGGCATGCCCCGTTACAAATATGTCGCCAATCGAATACTGACGGCCGTAGAGAACATACTTCTTGGATCGAAGCTCTCCGAGTTTCACACGGGGTTTCGGGCCTTTTCTCGCAGGGTCCTCGAGACATTGCCCCTCGAGGAGAACTCCGACGACTTCGTCTTCGATAACCAGATGCTAGCCCAGGCCGTGTTCTTCGGCTACAAGATTGGCGAGATCACGTGTCCGACACGGTACTTCACGGACGCCTCCTCCATCAACCTTCGGCGCTCGGTCATCTACGGCCTGGGAGTGCTATACACAGCGGTCCAGTTCCGGATGGAGCGATGGGGGCTTCACCGCTCGCGCATCTTCGCCGCAAACGGTCGACGTCTCCCCACCATCGGGCTCTCTGATCCGGCTCCAGCCCCAGATGTTCTGGTGACGCCTGGACAGCCGCAGGGTTGATCTCGCAGCGCAAAATACTTCCGGAGTCTCTCCCTCGTCGCCCATGCGATCCGGCCCCTCGCCAGATCAGAAACGCCCACAGCAACGGAACCAGGCACACCAGCGACAGGACGGCGCTCCACCCGATCCTATAGACCCGCTGCCGCCACATGGGCCACATCGCGAAGTCATGGGGACGGCACGCTAATGGAGAAGGCGAGAGAACGGCGAGTAGGGCCGGGACGTAACCGAGCACGAGGTACACGGGCCAGTACACGAGGTTCGGTCTCTCCGTCAACTCCAGCATGGTAAGGGGGGGTGGTGCGTGCGCAGCGTGCGTGACCAGATAGAGCACGTTCCAGCTCAGACCCATGATCAGCGCCTGCCGGAGTGTTTTGGTGGCCAGCGCCATGGGGAAGAGCTCATAGATGCTCGGCGTCTGTGGAACACACGCCAGGACGGCGAGCAGCCGGCCGCCGGGCTCACGCCAGCGGCCCAATGCGGCGAGCAGGATCAGACCGCCCGGCGCAAGAACCGGCTGGACGAGATGCGGTGACACCTGGATTGCGTGCAGCCATTCCCGCGCCCAGGTCGGTCGTACGAGGAAGGAGAGCAGGACAAGCAGCGCGCCGCCTACCATCGCTTGCCGCGCCGGTCGTGCCGCGAAGGTTGCCAGACCGATCGAAGGCTTGACTACGGCGAGACCGCCGAGCCACGGGATCATCACCGCTGCAACGAGGGCCGGTGACCATTGCCCGCGCGCGACAGCGTATGCGAAAGGTGCGGACAGGAGCAGAGGCCAGGCATGTCGGAAATACCGCAGGATAGCCCAGCTCGCTAGGCCCGCCGTAACTATCGCGAATACGATACGGGCGCTGGGCAGGGACCACGCCGCAAAGGGCACGCCGACCAGCAACGTGGGGAGCGGATAGTAGAGAGGCCACGGGAAGTGCGTGGCAACTTCGGCATAAGGATCTTCACCCGCCAGCAGCGCCCGGCTGCCGAGCCATACCTGATCGAAGTCACTCCAGAGGCCGGGGGCGTACCACTGATAGTAGTACCACACCAGAAGACCAGCGGCCGAGGCAACCCCCAAAGCCAGGAGCACCCGTCGCGGGAAGCCATCGTCAATGCTCACCCGCGCCCCGACCTGCGGCCGGTTACCCAGGCAGCGGCACCCCGGCAACTGGCAATTGGACACCGGATCACGGAAGCCATTGCCTCACGAACACCTGCTGCCACTCGACTTTCATATTGTCATCTGTGACGACGTGCGCATGCCGGAGCCTTGCCCGCAGGGAAGCCTCCTCCTCAAACACGGCAGTCGCGTCTGTCCCCGGGGTATTCATCAGATGGGAAAGCGTTTGAAGCCTCGCAAGGGCGACCGAATCTTCACTCGGCACCGCGAGTCTGTCGTCGATCCGCATGCCCACGACGGCCTCCTTCCACGCCGACCCATCCGGCTCGAAGGGGGCATCACTAACCGCCAGGAAGTTGCTCACACGAAATGCATGCTTGAAGCTGACGAGACCCGTGTAGTTTGCCTCGGGGGAATCAGTAGTATTGTAGAAATAGACCCCACCCGGCCGGAGGTGCTTCCTGACTATTCCGAGAAACTCCTTCGACAACAGGTTCGTCGCGTGAGCACGCCAGTGAAACGTGGTGTTGCTGACGATGAGGTCGAATTGCCTGTCAGGATTGCGTCTCAGCCAGCGCCTCCCATCGTCAATGACTATGGTCACTCTTGGATTGTTCATCAGACTTGCTACAGCTGGTAGATCAGGGATGAGTTCGAGGTAGCCGGGATTTATCTCCACTATCGTCACGCGCTCCACGCCCGGCAGGTGGCTTATGACTTGGGACCAGCCTCCAGATGCGATCCCTATGATGAGCACATCGCGCGGAGCACGGTGCAATGCCGCCAGCGCATACGCCCGATAGATGTTGTTGGCGTCCTGTCCGATCTCGGTGCTCGCCGTTCCGTCGTATACGCCACCTCCAAACACGTGCCCTTTGGCGGTCACGCTCACGACGCCAGCGCGCGTCTCGATAGTCCTCAGGAATCTCCCCGCTGTCGGCGCATGGTCCTTGTACAACAGTCGTTCCCACAACCTGTCGAAAAGCGGCGGGTTCACCGTTGATGCGAGCACGCCCAGGCCGATCAGTACTCCGAACCAAAGCAGGACCTGGCGGCGTGGAATTGTCGACAGGCCAACGACACCGGCCGCTAAGGCCAGACCTAGCCACAGTACCACCAGAGCAATCCGATCGATCGAAAGAACGTTCATCAGTGAGTAACCGGTGACAAAGCTGCCCCCGGCCGCACCTACAATGTTCCCGAAGTAGACCAGGGCGAGATGGACACCGGCCATATTGTCCGCGCGGACTGCATAGCTGCTGACCAACGGGAGTGTGACGCCTAGTAGCGAAGTGGACAGAGAGATGACCGGGAATACGCTCCACCAAGCGCCCACCTCCGCCATCCACGCGGTACTCGGTATCACCGCGTAGCCAATCAAATTGGCGAGGAGGGTCAAGAACGCGATACTGCTGAGCTGGTCTGCCGAAGATCTGGGAGTCGGGCTTTGGCTGGTTCGCGCAACGAGAAATCCGCCCAGGGCCAGCCCCGTCAAGTAGAAACCCAGGAGCAGCCCGAAGGACGAAGGCGTGCCGCCGGATGCGTATGATAGGACCCGGTACCACATCAGCTCGTAACAGAGTCCAATCGCCCCGGACAGGAGGCTTACGCCGACCGCGATCAGCATCCTCATGTACGACTCACGCGTTCCAGTCGCAGGACAGTCAGCGCAACTCCCAGGTTCGCTATGACCGCCACAAACACCGCACCTTGCTGCCCTAGAGCTCGCATGAGAAAGAGTGTTGCCGCAAAGGCGCCAATGCTCGAACCGAGCGTATTCACCGCGTACATGACTCCCACAGACCAACCTACGTTTCCCGAGAACCTCACTGCGTAAGCAACCAGTAGAGGCAATGTCGCGCCCATGGCGACCGTAGGTACAAGGAGCAATAGAAACGTGACCAACGCCGTTGCACCGTCAGAGAGAGACAAGGTCATGTTTCCAACCACCTGGAACAACCTGAGTGAGCCTGCGCCAAAGACTGCGGTAACGATCTCCGCCATTGCAAAGCGGCGAATTACCACACGAGAATCCGCCCGCGAGAGTGCCCCTCCCATCAGGCCACCACATCCAAGTCCGAGCATGAAGGCTGTGACGACAATCGTTACCGACTCGATGTTGATTCCGATCAGTGCGAACAACGTCCGCTGCCACACAAGCTGATAAATCAGTGCCGCAAACCCCGATACAAAGAAGACCCAGGGAAGAACGCGACGAGTCTGAGGAGCGACCAGAACGTGGCTGTGCTCCCGTGAACCCTCAACAGCGGGCCGCAGCGCTGATACGCTCATCCTCGCCTCTCTGGGGCGGTGCCCTTCACAAAGTTGTCTCCGTCGAGACCGACTGCCCGCAAGACAAGCTCCGTCGTGACTGCCACAACCATTGCGTAGGGGGCGGCTATGACAACGTCAATTATCCAGTGTCTTCCGAGAATCAGAACTCCAATCGCCGTGAGCCCCGCCAGCAGCCAATAGGGCGCGGCTAGCCTCGGTTGTCCTGCGCGCGTCAATACCAACCCGTACGCCAGTGGAAACGCCACATGCAAGCTCGGCAGGCATGCACCAGTCGCCCAGCGGAGCTCCGTGGCCACGTACCGCAAGGCAGCACTATCCGCCCCGGGATACGCATAGGTGACTGCTACCGCACCAGGCCCGTCGTACCCGTACCAGGCATTCATTGCCCAGGGTTCGAAAGTAGGGAGGGCGATGAACATGGGCACCGCCAGGACCGCGGTCAGCAGTGTCGCCAGGGACATTGCTGGCAACAATCCCTTTCTTCCTAATGCCTGTGCCAGCGGACCAGCAAGGAGGATCGGGAGATACCAACCGACCGAATACAGCCATGCCGCGATCTCCGAGACGATTTCGTGTCCGGCGTAGGCCTGAAGCGCTGTGATGAAGGACGCCTCGACGCGAGCAATTCGGGGTGTCACGTCCCAAGTAACGTGTTGGGCTACTTCATAGAGAAAGGTCGCCACGTAGCGACTGAGGTTCAGCGCCAACAGGAGCCAGATGGAAAGCTGGAGTCCATCGTGGCGGGCCCGGAGGACGAGCCTTTGGTACAGGCTGTTTCCTCGCGGATAAATGAGAGCCCCTGCGATCAGAAGCACCCCCAGAGCGGTGGCGATCGCAAGCAGGATCATCAGCGCCCTGAACACGATCCACTGGTGTGGCTGGTCACTACTCCACATCAGATAGATGACGGCGTTGAACTCCTGGTCATGGGGGAGCTGCAGCCGGTTCAGCGCAAGAGCCAAGTAGAGGACCAACAGAGTTGCCGCACCATTGACCGCTAGAGAGGGGCGGGACATCTCGAGGGCTGGGTCATTCGTACCGACTAGCCTCGCCGGTCTGGCGATCGAACTCAATTATGCTCCCAACTTATTGGCAGAGTGCGGCATCCGACGATCTGAGATGCTCTTCAACCTGCAAGCCGCGTTCCTAAGGAATCTTGAATCGCCAGCCCTGACGGTGGATGTCGGCTTTCGAGCTGGCAGGCTTGGAAAGCCTGAGTATGGGCGCGGGTTCGTCAACTTACTCGGTTCCTGCCGTTCGGGGTGGACCTACAAAGCGCAAGGATTTGCAGGCTTGCCTGTAGGAAGTAGGCCTCATCGGGCTGCGGGCTGGCGCCGTTTTGGGCCGCTTTGCTAGCTTTGGCCGTCGGCCCCTGGATCATCCCCAGCTCGAGTCTAGCCAAGCAGGAGTGCACTTGCGCTTCCTCCTGATCGTCACCGCGACGGCCGTCTATGCCTGTTCGCCCGAGCCTGCCCCTTCAAGCACCCAGGCTCCCAAGCTTCTGGCCGCACAGGAAACGAGGCTACGGAGTGGCCCCGTACTCCGGGATGAACTCCAGAGAGGCGGCTACATCATCTACTTCCGCCACTTCCATACGGACCACACCAAGTGGCACGAGGATCCCATCAAAGCCAAACATGGAGAGATGAGCGTCCGGGAGTTTCGTGAGAGTTGTGATCAGCAGCGTCCCTTGACCCCTTTTGGCCGCCGAAGGGCCGCTGACGTTGGCCGGCTTATGAAAAAGCAAGGCGTACCGATAGGCCAGGTCCTGGCCAGTCCTTACTGCCGCGCAGTCGAGAGCGCCACGCTACTCGCTGGTCGCGAACCTGACCAAACGCCATACGAGTTGGTGCATCGTGGGGGTACGCTCACCTACGAAATGATGGCTGCGAATATTCGCTCCTACCTCGGCACCCCCCCAGCGCCAGGAACCAACACATTGCTGGTCGCCCACAGACCTCAGATGGACGATATGGCTTTCATCGAGGAGGGCCAGGCATTCGTCCTGGAACCACTCGGGAATGGCCAATTCAATCTGGTGGCGAAGATCTACGATTCCGACTGGTTCGAAGCGGATTTGGACATCGACTATCTAGGACTCCGCGGCGTGCAACCAGCCGCAGACGAACTACCCAGAGGCGTATCACGGTGACTCCTGCAGCCCAAACCTCACTCTGGGTTCACTGGATTCTTCGACTGAGCGTGTGGGCATGCTATGTCGGCCACGGGATCTTCGGAATACGCCAGAAGCCAGACTGGCTCGTGTTCTTTCAACCTCTTGGGCCTTCAGATCAAGTGGCATTCGCAGTGATGCAGCTCATTGGACTCGTGGATATTACAATGGGCTATCTCGCATTGCTGAAGCCGAGTCGTCTGGTCCTGATATACACGGCCTGTTGGGGGCTGTTCACAGCCCTCCTGAGGCCGCTTATCGGGCTGAGCCCATTCGAGGCGCTCGAGCGAGCAGGTAACTACGGGCCTTCGATTGCGCTCCTTCTCGGCGCAGGCGGAGCTGGGCTACTCACACATATAGGCATTTATGACGTCTCGGTTGAGCACAACTACCGGCGACTTAAAGTAGTGCTTGTTCTGACCACATGCTTGCTGCTCATCGGACATGGCGGGCTGGCACTGAACGCAAAGCCGATGCTCGTTCAACACTGGCAGAGCATAGGGGTGATTGGGATCGGCGATTCCGCCCAGAGCTTTCTACGCGCTGTAGGCGCAATGGAGATCTGTGCCGCCCTGCTGCTTGTCGCTCGTCCGACCCGTTCGCTCGCTCTCCTGATCTTTGGATGGAAGCTCGCGACCGAGATGCTCTTTCTTACCTCCGGAGATCCGGTGTGGGAAGTCCTCGAGCGCGGCGGGAGCTACGGGGCACCGCTCGCTCTCTTTGCCCTTCTGCACTATCGTGTGCCCCGGGTCGCAGAGCCAGGTCCTGCGGAGGGTACATACCCATTTGTGCCCGCGCCTCTGACTCGCTCAGTAATGGCCGATCCTGCCACCGCTGAATCCGCGTCATTCCGAGCCCACAAGAAACAAGCTTAGCCAGTTCCGTAAGGTGCCAATACCTGTAGCGGCCCACCAAAATCGAAAACAGTTGGAAGCCATCGACCCGGGACTGCACCCTCATCACGAAGGTGAAACATCACGCCCGGGGCCCTTCTTGAGACGAATCACCAGCGGCATATCGCGTTGCAGGTAGCGCCACCAGCCGGGCAGGCAGTTGAGGCAGGTATCGCCCCGGCTCTCAAACCACATCGCGACCTCCATCTCGTCGAGGTCGTTCACCGCGTCGCTGTCGGCCTGCCAGTATTCCGAATAGTTGGGCTCCAGCCGGCGGTAGTGGAGTTGCGTCGGCGAGCCCGCGAGCGAGCGGAGCAGCCGATTGGGAACGGCAGTGGCGATCCAGTACGCCTCGCTTTTCCGGAGCGGGATGGTGGCCTTGACCAGCTTGCCGACGACGCTGAGGTCGCGGTACGGCCGCGCCTCGTAGCCTTGGGCGGCCCAGGGTGGGACGTCCCAGGCCGGGAGCAGGTAGAGGAGCCCGCCCGGCTTCACGACGCGGCGGATCTCCGACAGAGCCGCTTCAGGGTTGGGGATGTGCTCAAGGACCCAGATCGACCAGGCAGCGTCGAACGTGTCGTCGGCGAAGGGCATCGCGGTAGCGGTGCCGGCGACGAACCGCTTGTGGTAGTGCTTCGCGACTTCCGCGGCGATGTCGAGCCCGGTGTAATCGGCGACCACGTCCTGCAACTGGCCCCTGCCCGAGCCCACGTCCAGCACGGAAGCGCCCTGTAAGCCGTAGAGCTCGACGAACCGCGCGACCCGGCCGCGGATGTCCAGCCGCTCGCGCACCGTCTCGCGTTCCCGGTTGAGCTCCGTGTCCTTCACGACGGTGGGTGAGGAACCGGAGTAGGAGAGCTCGTAGAACTCTCGGATCGCGTCCTCTCGCCTCACCGGGTCGTCGGTCGCGTAGGGGAAATGCCAAGCGATCAAGGCGAGCGGCAAGGCGGTGACGATGGAGAGGTTCAGCAGATGACAACGTATGGACATGGGTAGACTAATCCCGCGGATGATGCACCACGAGGCTGGCCAGCAATCGGCGATCACCATCTCGAGCACCCGGCCCCACGCCGAGTAGGACTGGGCCTGTAGCAGGCTCGGCGCCTGCAAAGTCCAGCTCAGGGCGAGCAGCAGCCTGCCCTCGGGCGTTCGCCAACGCTGGTGGCCCTCGGGAGGATGGGGCTCCAGGAACCATCTGCCGGTGCCCTGTCGCTGCGCTCAATGCAACCCTGGCTGGCTGCCAAGTCGGTCCGACTGCACGCTGTCGGCCTAAGCGGTCAGGGGTAGGGATTGGTTGGTGCGTTGTTGAGTACGGTCGCCGCGTTGTTGAACACGTTGCCGATGCCGTTTCGCAGTACTAGCAGGATGGCGATGAGCCCAACTGCCACCAGCGCGATGATCAGTGCGTACTCCACGAGACCTTGACCCGACTCATCGCTCCAGAACGCTTGCCACATAGGGCCTCCAGGTTTCTGGGACTCACTGGCACTAGGAACAACCGCTTATTGAAGAGCACGACCAAGGACCGAGTGGGCATGGAAGGCCGAGCGGCGGTCGGTCCGGTCCGCACGCTGTCGCCGTTCACCAGAGAGACAGCATCTCTTCATACGGGCGTGCGCACTCGTGCCTGGAAGTCGCTCGCCAGGAGCAGCGCCAGCCCCGCGCCATACAGGACGATTGCCAGCCAATACAGCGACTGAAAGCCGAAGTACATCGAGTTGTACTCGAGCACGCCACCAGCCATCGCTCCCAGAAGATTCATACCGAGCGCGGATGAGGCCTCGGCCGTCCTGACCAGGAGAGTGCTAAAGACGAGCCCTGAGAAAAACAGCGGGCACGTAAGCAGAAGCACCGCCGTCCAGCGCCCTGCTGCGCTGGACTCGACTCCGCCAGTGCGGACAAACACAAGGCCCACCCCGACGCTCACCAGCAACAGCAGCCACGGTAGCCATGGCCGAGCGATCGGCCGGTGCGCGGCCAGCCAGTTAGCCAGCCAGGCCATCATGAGGATCGACCCGATCACGATCACAATCACCTGCCAGGTGTTGCCGAACGCCAACCCCAGCTCGGTGATACCCTTCGTCTCTACGAGCATGAAGCCTGCACCTAGGAAGAAGAACGGCAGGCCATCCCGGTTCGGGGCCGCTCCGATGAAGCCCCGATAGAGGAGCAATGACAATACCAATACGAGGCCGACCGCCCAAAGATAGGAGCGCGGGTACACCCGTTGCGGCATGTAGAAGAACGGCCAGTCGTCCGTCGCGATGTCCGCTCGAATTTCCGGGTTGGCGAAGAAGGCGGAACGCTCCTCGAAGCCCGTGCTTGCGAGGATGGCTGGATCCAGCTTCAGGTCCCCTTCCCTGCTCTGCGCAAAGATCACGGCGGTCTCGTACTGTGCGTCGATGACCACCGGCGCCTTGCCTTGGAAAGCCTCCCGCATCATCAGGTAGATCTTTCGTCCTAGCTCTGGGGAAATGACTGCGAAGGTCAGACTCAGCACACCCCCGGGCGCCAGCCGAGCCCGGGCCTCGCGCAGCGCCTCTACTGTGTAGACGTAGGAGTCCAGGCGGACACTCGATGTATGACTGAGGAGGGTGTGGGAGTCGAGGAGCCCGTAGACGATGAGATCATACGAATTCTCCGTCGAGCGCAGGAACGTCCGAGCGTCGTTCACGATCGCCGTGACTCGGGAGTCTGAATAGGGCCGCTCAGGGTGATAGAGCGTTCCGAACCGAAGAATGGCCGGATCGATCTCCACGGCGTCCACGTGCCCGACACCGCTGCGCAGGGCGGCTGCGACGTCGTTACCTGTACCAGCTCCGACGATGACCGCGCGCTCCGCCCCCGGGCGGAGCCGATAGGGCAGCTCGTAGTAGCCGGCGACAACGCGGCGGCCCGGAAATCCTGCCTGCGCTTGCGGCGACAGGTCGTGCAGCCGCTGATAATACGTCCCGGCGGCCTGGATGAGGGACAGCCCTCCCATACCGGGGCCACGCTCCAGGAGCTGGTACGGGGAGTAGACCCGCTCCCAACCCGGCACCACCGGCCATGCCAGTGCTCCGAGCAGCAGCGCCGCCGAGGCGCATCCGATCAGGAGCGGCCGTCGACCGTATGCCTGCAGCCCGATCAGCGCGGCAGCGGCCAGTAGGAACCAGATGAGAGGCGGAGTCCACAGGTAACTGATCACGAATATCAGCGCTACCCCGCCAAGGCTGCCCACCAGGTTCCAACCGTAGGCCCGCAGTTGCGGCATCTGGTCGAGCAGGCGCCCACAAAGCTGTCCGATCGGGAGGAATACGAGCGCCGTGAACAGCAGCACGACGGTCAACAGGGCATACGTGGCGACGTACTGCGGGATGCTTGCGGCCGGGACCACACCCATGTTGAGCTGCTCGGGAAACGGCGTCACCCGGACGCTCTCCAGCCACTCGATCGGGACCGCGTGCCGGAGCGCGACGAGGTACGCCACCTGAAGCGCGAGCAGGACCAGCGCGGCCACCGCCGGGATCTGCTGCTTCCGGGCCAGCGCATACCCCAGGCCGAGACCCAGGAAGCAGGCGAGCAGGCTGAAGTTCTTGTAGAATGCAAAGACTTCCCAGACCGATCCGTGCCACCGAATGACCGCGAGCTCCAGAAACAGGCTCGCGCCGGCTGAGACGGCTATGGCGAGCGGGATTCGGTTCCGAGGCATCTCGGCGATGAAGCGCGCCTGGGCCCGGCCGAGGTTCTCCAGCGCCCGGCCGTACACACGTTCCAGTCCGGCGGCTAGTCGCACGGCGGCGAAGACACCGATGGTCGAGAGGGTGACGAGAGGTACCCAGAATATCAGCTGCGTGCCGAGGCCGCCGCCGGTGAGTCGGGTGCAGTCGACGATCACGAACGGGAGGAGCAGTGCGGCCGGGATGAGGAGCCGCACGAATCGCATGAATCTCGCGTTGACCCGATCGTCCGCACCTGAATCGCCGGAGGTCGCAGAATCGGCATTGGCGGGGCGCGTCACATCGAGCGGCTCAACGGAAGTCATGCGGTACTCCGCGAAGGAATGGAACCGAGCTCGGCCGCAGGCCCCGGCCGGAGCACCATGATCAGAGCGGGCAGCCACAGCGTCACCAGGAACACCGGCCAGCGATTCGCGATTACCGTCTCGAGCACCTGCCCCGGCGCCGAGTAGAACTGGCCCTGCACGAACGCCGCGACGTGCGAAAGTACCGCCAGCAGGTAGGCATCCCACCGTTGCCGGCAGACCAGGAACAGCGGCAGCGATTCATACAGGCTCGTCGTCTGCGGAATGCACGCCAGGGCGAGCAGCAGCCTGCCCTCCGGCGTCCGCCAGCGCAGGGCCGCCAGCAGCAGCACCCACCCCCAGGGCTTCACGACCGGCGCCACGTGGTTGGTCCGTCCCAGCGCCGCGATCCAGTCCCCCGGCCAGCCCGGCACCAGGAGCAGCGACAGAAGGATCAGCGCCACGCCGACGACGACGGCCGACCGGCTCGGCCGCCAGAGCCACAGCGCCGCGCCGATGGACGGCTTGGCCACCAGTGCCCCGCTCAGCCAGGGCAGGACCGCGGCCGCCACCAGGAGCGGCACCCACTGGCCGAAGGTGACCGCCTCCGCGAAGCACGCAGACAGCGCCCCGACCCAGAGGCCACGCCCCTGTCTGCCGGCGGCCAGCCCGAAGAGCCCGCCGGTCACCGCCGCCCACGCCAGCCAGGCGACCCTCGACGGGAGGAGCCCGAACGGGGCCAGCAGCAGGAGCGCCGGGCCGGGGTAGAAGAGCGGATAATCGTTCTCGAGGGCCAGCACCGCGCCGTACGGATCCGCCCCCGTCACCACCGCGTGTCCTGCAGTCCAGAACACGTGCCAGTCCGTGGTCCAGCCGATGAGCTGAGCCTTCGCCACCGTGAGCAGCGCCCAGCCCGCCACCAGCCAGGGGAGGGCCCGGCGGAGCCGCGGGTGCAGGGACGGGCTCATGGCCGCCGCGGGGGTACGCTCGCGCGTATCCACGGCCGAGTTGACCTCAGCGAGCATCACGCGCTCGAGGACCGTGACAGTGTGGGTGGGAGGGGCTGGAAGTTGGCTATACTTACCGCTCACCGCAAGCGATTCGTCATCGAAGGAGGTCTCGTGCTCAGCCGCCGCGCCCTGCCGGCCGTGCTCGCCGTCGCTCTCTTGAGCGCCGTCCTGCTCGCCCTGGGCAAGGAGCGCC
>JAICPP010000060.1 GCA_025929805.1 Gemmatimonadales bacterium
ACAGGGGACCATGTTCCTCGACCAGCGTCTGGAGATCCATCCCGTTGAGCAACTCCATTACATAGTAGAAGGTGCCGTCACCCGATACCCCGAAGTCATACAGCTGAATGGTGTGCGGGGAACGGAGATTGGCCGCAGCCAGCGCTTCCCGCCGAAAGCGCCTGACCAGCACGTCCCCCTGCTGCCGGGTTAGCGCGCCAAGCACCTCGGGTTTGATCAGCTTGACCGCGGCGGGGCGGGCCAGGAACCGGTGGGTGGCCTGCCAGACCTCTCCCATGCCCCCGCTGCCGATTAGGTCGCCCAGGACATAGCTACCCATCTCCCGCGCTTTGCGAACCTCCCGCCCGAGCCGGGTGATGATGTGGGAGATCACCGGGGCCAAAAGCGCGCAGAGGTAGTTGGGAATCGCGAGAATGAAGACTGCGCCCATGCTGGGCACGTCTACGCCCCTGGACTTCCAGAACAGGGCGGCCACGGGATCCATCGAGGCGGCGAGTAGTGCGGTGACCAGCGATTTCCAGGGAGTGCTGGGGATGATCGAGGGGAACAGCAGGATGATGATGGCTATCCACGAGACTCCCGCAGGTGTCCCAACAGCGTAGTCGAGCAGCCCGATCGAAAGGGCGACCAGCACTTCGTAACCCAACGCCAGATCAAGCAGGAACCGCGGACTCTTTTTACTCCTGCGGGTATACCAGAAGAGCGCCAGTGACAGAAGGATGGCAGCACCGCCGACCAGATCGAAGATCGGCACCCACTCACCGTGTCTGGCTAGTTGATCGTCCTCCAAGATACCAGGCAGCGGGGGTACCAGGTGCACCAGGAGGAAGTTCGCCGCCCAGAGACCAGCCGACGCGAGGCACACCACGCCCAACCGGTGGGCCGCTTCACGGAGGAGGTCTTCTGGTAAGGTCTGGCGGGTCTCTCGACGGGCAGAGAGCCGGCCCTCGCGTGAATCGCGTGCCAGAGTTCGAGAATCGGGGATCATCGGTAACGGTCTCCGCTCAAACGCTACGACCCTCGCCGCGTGATTGCTAGGCCACGCCGTCAGCCCAAAAAAAGCCCCGCGAAAAGCGGGGCCTCAGTATCTCGTCCGACTCCACCTACCGGTTGCCATCCTCACCAGGAGTACCCTGTTGGTGGGCCTCGACAAACCAGAGCCACTTATCCAGCCCGCGGGATATCTCGGTGAGGATGTCCGTCGTATCGGCATCACCCAGCTCGTCGCTGGTGTCTATGCCCTCCCGACACATCCTTCCGAACTCGGAGAGTGCCGTGGAGAGCGCATCCACGTGGTCTTCGTCGTCGAAAATGTCCAGCGGGTACTCGCTCAGCGCAGACCGCTCGGCAGCACACCTGGCCGTGCCTTCGGCCACGCCACCGAGCTGGACTACCCGCTCGGCGAGTAGATCGACGTACTCCTGCACATCAGAGCTGATGTCGTCGAAGAGCTTGTGCAGTGCGATGAAGCTGGGGCCCTTCACATTCCAGTGCGCCTGCTTGCACTGGGTCTGAAGGTCGATGCAGTCGGCTAACCGGCGATTCAGCAGATCTATGACCCCGGTACGGGTTTCCGGGGACAAGTCGTTCTTGGTGGGGAACAGACGATCCTGCTCGGTTTGGCGCTTCAGACGCGCACTCTGCTGGCGGGGAGGCGAAGCTGTCTTGGAAATCATGGGCTGCTCCTCTGAGCTGAAGGTCTCGAGATTAAGGTGAGGAGTCTAGGCAGAGGTTCGCGGCTATTCTGTGACCTGCAACCCCTCAACCGCTTCAAACCCCGGACAGCGGCTTTCGGCTCTCGGCTGGAGCAACCCTGCGAAGTACCAGCTGCTCCGGTGAGGAAAACCCCCGATCTACGGCAAAGCCCAGGTCGGATAGCTTTGCCCGGACCCGGTCGGTGGCGGCGGGTCCGATCACCCGCTCGTGCAGCTCCAGGACAACTGTGGTCACGGTCGGCAGCCGAGCACCATCGAACAGCTCGCCTTCGGCCCCTTCGGCGTCAACCACCAGGAGCGTGGGCCGTACTTTTTCTACCAGGTAGTTCAACGACTTCCCGGGTACCTCCACTGGCCGGGCTCCTACCCGGCGGCGCACCACGGAAGTAGACACCAGGTGCTGATCCCGATACAGGGTTATGCGGCCCGCTCGGGGTCCTACCGCACACATCTCCAGGTTGGGCTCCACGCCGTTAAGCCGATAGGTATCGCGAATGCAGGGTTCCAGGTCGGGATCCGCCTCACAGGCAAAGACCCTGCTCGATCCTACCCGCTTGGCACAATAAGCGGACACCAAGCCCAGACCCGCTCCGATTTCAAGGACAGTATCGGTCGGGGACAGCAACGCTCCAATCAGACGAAGCTCTTCTCCTTTGTAATCACCTTTGGAAAGGGTGCGCTCGACCCGACGGGACATGTGTCTGCCGATCCGGATCCGGATACCTTCGATTGCAATGGTGGAACGCCGAGCCACCCGATATTGGTAGACCAGCCAACCAGAGACCTTCTTGAGGGTTCTCCGACTCCAAGAGCGCGACCGCGTGGGCATCTCAATTCAACAATTTAGTCGCCAGGAGCGGTCAGCCGATACGAGGGTACTAGGCGGCCTTTCGAGAGAGTCGACGCGGAGTCGGAGGGGCAGCCACGCGGATGGTCACTGGAGGGGGCATCATGATTGCCTGGTGCGCCGCCTCGAACGCTTGGATGGCTTCGCGCTCCTCCTCCGGCACATCGGCCCACCCGTTGTAATCGCAGCTGAACACAGCGCCTCCAGCATGGCCACTGACGACCGCTTCTTTATGAGCTCGCGGCCAGTACACGGTTGCAATCAGTGTACCGCACTCTGGTCCCGGTACTCGGCACCAATTAGCGTGGGTCGTGACGCTTTACTCCAGAGGCCGTGATCTTCGTCACCCGGGTGCTATGTTAAAGGCCTCCCTTCACCGGAGCTCCCATGTCGAACCACGTTTACAAGACCATCGAGCTGGTAGGCTCGTCCACCCGCAGCATGGAGGACGCCATCCAAAGGGCGATCGGCAAAGCGGCGGAGACCGTTCGTAACCTTCGCTGGTTCGAGGTGATGGACACCCGCGGGCATATCGAGCAAGGGCGGGTCGCTCATTGGCAGGTGACGCTCAAAATCGGGTTCACCCTGGAGGAGGAGTGACACCCCGCCTACCCCCGGACGGGGAGCCGCTGCCCAGCGGGAAGTGAGCTCACCAGACGGTTTACACCAAACTTTCCTTAACGGACAGGATTCCCACGCCGGAGCAGATCATGTCACCCCGTCAGCCCACCCCCGCCGAGCGCCAGATCCAGGTGCGTCAGGTCACCCATGTGCAGGCCTCCTGGACTGAAGAAGAACGCGGAGAGCCCGGCGCCTTCACGGTGCAACTCATACTTGATCATGGAGCGGACGAATACGTTCTCCGTCCGACGGCCGAAGACACCGACGTCCTGGTGAAACTGCTGGCCCGGAGCTCCAACGCTACCTTCGATGTGGATCGCAAGGTGCTGATGTTCGGCAACCTGGCGATCGGCTAGCGGCGCCTGAGCGCGGCGAGCGCCAGGTCCGGGCTACGTTGCGGGAGCAGTCTCGGTGGCTGGAGTGGCAGGTCCACCAGCCAGCGCGTAGACGATCCAGATTGCCAGGATGATGATGAGTACCCAGATGAAGACCCGTTTCATGTTGCGCTCCGGAGCGGGCTCTGCCATACGACCTCCTGGGTGAGAGCTGAACGTCATCAGCCGTGCAGTTAAGGATACATGCCCGATGCGATCTGGGTGACCCCTCGATGCCGCCAAAGAAATCGGACACCCCGACACGTTGGCACCCGGTTCCGCCGTCCAGTGACAAACGAAAGCGCCGGCTCGCGCCGGCGCTCGTGATTCAGGTCCGAGGGGTCTCTATATCACCTTGCCCCGTCTCACTCTGAAGTCCACCACGTTCTTCATCCACGACCAGAGCGAGTCCTGCTGTTCCGGCCGAGCGGTGGACACGAAGTGGCGGCGCCACCCCTGCATCACTTCCGCATCCTGGGTCCACAGCCGCACTCGCTTTCTCGGCACGTGCTTTTCCCAGCGCTGGGCAACTTTGGGTGAGGCATAGAGCAAGCGCACGGTCACGCTGCGGGAGAGGTACTCCAGCGGCGTCATGTTGATCCGGCGATAAAGCTCATCACCCTTGGCGCCGGGGATGTCAGGTACCCCATCCGAGAACATCACGATGCTGAGCGGGGCCAACCCCAGGTTTTGACGCTGCACATGCACCGATACCCGCTCGAAGAAGGCATTGTAATCGGTGATCGGATCTTCCTCCGGGAACCAGGCCCGAAGGCTGGCGGCAATCTGCGCGGGTGACTTCCCGGTCAGGTCCTGAATTGGGTGAAAGGTCTTGGCTTCGCCGGGCCGCTGACCACCCATCGTACCGATGAAGACATCGGATGGCCGGCGCAGGCCGTGAAACCCCTTCATGTGGGCATAGATGTAGAGCGCGGCAAAGTCGATCGCGTCATCGAAATGCCCGCTCCGCCGAAACGAGCCCGACACATCGAGCCCGATGACCAGTGTGGATTTGGGCGGCGGCGCGTCCTTGGGTGGGGTGCACCCGAGAACCAGCGCCCCAAGCGCCGCTAACAGGAATCGCCGCTTCACACGGCCCCCTGGGGCACCGCCCCGCGAGTTGCCTGCTTCCGCTCCATCGAGAGCGGAGTGGCCGCCAGCACGTCCTCCAGTGAGCGGAACGGGAGGGTGAAGTGTGGCCGGCCCAGCAGGACCACCAGCCAGAAGTTGAAGCCGGCAGCCAGGAGCTGGAGAACCGGCAGGGTGAGGAGCTCGAACATCTCCTTGGCTTCGCTCTTGAACCAATCGATTTCGGCTTTCAGGGCCGCGATCGGAGCCTTCCAAAACTCGGGCTGCTTCGGCGGGGCAATGTCCGCTGAGCTTCCGTGGCTCAGTGTTTCCCGAGCCAGAACCGCGATGAGCGCAGGAGTGCCGTAGCGACCGAAGAGGAACCAGGTCATGCCACGGACACCCACCCAGCCGCCAAAGGCGACCGCCAGTGTACCGACCAGGCCCAGGTTGAAGCCCTGCTGCGCCATCCACGGCGTTATCGCGTCGACCAGCTCGCGATAGAGGAACAGAACCTCGAACATCGCGACCACGAGCTCGATCAGCGTCATGGAAATGATGGTGCCGTACTGCTTGGTCTTGATGGCATCATTCAACGCCTGCACGCAGGCGAAGCTGCCGCCCACCAGGAAGAACAGGAACATGTAGAGCAGCGCGGTGAGCATGACCGGGTTGGGCTCGAAGCCAGTCAGGTCGGCCAGCAGCTCGTTCATGGTAGGCCGCAGCGTGAACGTGAAGATCACGGCCTCGATCGCCGACCAGAGGATCAGGAGCAGGAAGGCGAGCCATGGCACCCCCGGCTTGAAGTACCGGCGCGAGGTCCAGTCGAGTATGGCAAACGGAGAGTTTAGTGCGCCCTTGATGGCGTTCCAGAGCAGTCGGACGAACGCGCGTATCCCGCTCCCGATCCAGCCGATCAGGACGAAGAGGAAACGGCCCATGCCAGCCCAGTAGAACCAGGCCATACGGCCAACGTCCCACCACGACATCAAGAGGGCGGTCAGGAAGTAGCCGCGTCCGGAGCGGAACGGCAGACTATAGAGCGAGACCATGGTGGCCCACATGCTCACCACGAGCACGGCGAACGGCAGCAGCAGCAGTGTCGCCTTGAGCAGGGCCATCCCGGAGGTTCCTTCGAAAATGAAGCCGAATACCAAGCGCTGGAGGTCGAGGATCCACGACATACCGGACCACATCCAGCTCCACAGCTGAGTCAGCATCCAGCTCCACTGCTCCGGCTGGGCGGTCTCGAGGGTGGGTTGCATACGGGTTGAGCCTCCGGCAGTTCGCAGGAAGACAGATAAAGGGACGTCAGCCAATGAATTCGGGGTGGAAAAGGCAAGCGACGTGCCGGACATGGCACGGGGGGATAAAGTGCCGTTACCAGAATGTGACCAGCAGAGTTGGCTCCCGTCCAGCAAGGACTCTGCCGATCCTGAACTTAGTACCAGTCCTCATGCACCAGACCAGCCTTGAGGCGAACTGCCGCGGGGCACCTGGATCTGTGAAAATTCTTGCACCTTCCGAGTTACTTTCCCGTGTCCCAACACTGGAGGCAGTTCCGTGAGCGGCCGTCTCGAGGCGATCTGGATCAAGCGAGCTCATCGGGGGTCCATGGATGCCGTAACCGGGGGTCGGCTTGTGGCCGGCCGCGGCCTGGTCGGCAATGCCGATCAGGGTCGCCGCCGTCAGGTCACGCTGATAGAGCGCGAACGGTGGGAGGCATTGATGCGGGAGCTGGGAGGCGCGATACCCCCTGCGGCCCGCCGCGCCAATTTGATGGTGAGCGGCGTTCAGCTGGCCCGCACCAGCGACCGGGTCCTCCGGGTTGGTAGTTGCCGGCTTCGGATCGCGGGAGAGACCAGGCCATGCGAGCGAATGGATGAAGCATTACCGGGGCTGAGGAGTGCTCTCGCCGTGGACTGGGGAGGCGGTGTCTTCGCCGAGGTGCTGGATGATGGGGAGATCGCGGTAGGTGATGTGGTGCAGTGGGAGGATGGGAACCAGGAACCCGGAACCAGGAACCGGAGCTGAGAGAGGACCTCCGGTTTCCTGATACCTGGTTCCTGGTACCGGTCTACTACGCCTTCATCTTCTTTGCCTTCATCCTTACAAACGCATGATTCAGCGTTGGTAGCGTATTGTGGTTCGCCGCCTGGCGGTACAGCTCTGCGGCCTTGGAATCATCCCCTTGGGCCTGATATGCCTTCCCCATTCGATACAACACGTAAGGATCCTGCTGGTTCGCCTGACTGAAGTGAGCAAGGGCCTCAGGGAACCGCTTCTGCTTCAATGCAATGGTACCCACCAGCTCGTGAGCCTGACGGATCTGCGCGTTGTTGTTCTTGGCCGTGGCGCCTTTCATGAAGGCGTCGGCATGTTCCTGGGCGGAAGCGAGGTCCTTGGTCCGGATGGCCACCCGACCGAGGTTGTAGTGATGCACCAACTCGGCGTTCTCCTTGACCTCCCGGGAGAGATCTGACTTGAGCTGGAGATCAACCGCCTTCTCGTAATACTTCCGGGCCTCCTCCGGCTTTCCAGCCTCCAGGAGTACATCGCCCATCGCCACCGCGTCGCCTGCCATGTTAGCCGCGTCCTTGATCTTTTCAGCCACGCCGTACTGCTTCTGCAGCTCCTCCAGGGCTGCGTCGAGCTTGCCCTCGTCGGCATAGGCGATGGCGCGCGCGAACAGGGCGTTTCGTCGATCGGCGTCGTTGCGCGCCGCTTGATGGAGCTTCCAGGCTTCGGCCCTCGCGGCGTCATGCTTTCCCTGATACATGAGATTGCTGGCGATTCCGATGTACGAGGGCGAAAACTGGGGATCGGTCTGCAGCGCCTTGCGATACATCGCGATCGACTCATCGAACCGCCCGGTCTTCATCAGGAGCTCGGCGTACGAGTCGTAGGGATTGGGATCGTCGGGAATCAGCTCGATGTACTTCTTAAACGCCTTCTCGGCGTCCTCGAACCGCCCCGACTGCCGGTAGGCGTAACCCAGCAGATTGTATGCGGGCGCAAACTCCGGCGCGACTTCGACCGCCTTCTGGTACTCGCTCACCGCCTTGGCGTATTCCTGTTGACCGAAATAGTTGTTACCCAGGAGGAAATGGGCCCGTTCATCTCGCGGGTACTCGGCCACGAGCTGCTCGTAATACCTGCGTTGCTTGTCGGTATCCGCGCTGGCCCCGGCCTGAAGACCCAGGATCATGAGCCGCTCGCCTGCAGACGCCTTGTCGGCCAGGGCGACCGCCTCATTGAGGTGCATGAAGAATTCTTTGGCGGTCGGAGAGTTGAGGGCGAGACTGTAATGTCCCAACGCGAAACCAGGATCGTTGGCAACCGCCCGCTTGAGCACTTCTCGGGAATCGTGGGCCCTGAGGTTTTCGCCCAGCGCCCGGCCCTTGAGGTACTCCCGTCTGGCCTCCGCGTTTGAGGTGGTCACCGGGATCTTGACCACCCCAGCTCCCGCATGATCTTGTGCCGTGCCTGATCCGACGCTCAGCGCAGTGGCCACCAGTGCGATGTACCCGACTCGCAGGGGCGATGCCCCCCATCGTTGCGACATGAAACCCTCCATAGCTGTGGGAGATGCTGTCGACGTAGGGCACGCGATCACGGAGCTGACTGGGAGCAGGAGCACCGGCGCAGGCCCCTATCAGGCTCTACTGCGGGCTCCTGGGAAAAGATTCAGCCTTTGAATACCTTCTTCCCCCATGTCTGACCTCCTGGCCGCACGCTCCCAGATGGCAGTCTCGCTTGGTTTTCACATCATCTTCGCCGTGGTGGGCATCGGCATGCCCGTCCTCATGGTGATCGCAGAGAGGCGTTGGCAGAAGACGGGCGATCCGATCCATCTGGATCTGGCCAAGCGCTGGTCGAAGGGAACCGCCATCCTCTTTGCCGTCGGTGCCGTGTCGGGTACGGTGCTCTCCTTCGAGCTCGGGCTGCTCTGGCCGGGCTTCATGGAGGCAGCGGGAGGCATCATCGGGATGCCGTTCTCGCTGGAGGGATTTGCCTTCTTTACCGAAGCGATCTTCCTGGGGATCTACCTGTACGGCTGGGACCGGATCGCACCACGGGCGCATCTTTGGGCCGGAATTGCCGTGGCGGTGAGCGGTGCAGCCTCGGGCATCTTTGTGGTCACCGCGAACTCCTGGATGAACTCACCGGTGGGGTTCGACCTGGTAGACGGGCGGATGGTGAACATCGATCCCGTGGCGGCCATGCTGAACCCAATGGCCTTCCAGCAGACACTGCACATGACCCTGGCAGCATATACCGCCACCGGGTTTGGAGTCGCCGGGATTCATGCATTCCTCCTGCTGTTTGATCCGGCCAACGCGTTCCACCGTCGCGCACTGAGTGCGGCCTTGGTCCTGGGAGCGCCGGCGGCAGTGCTCCAACCAATATCCGGGGACATCAGCGCCCGCTCCGTTGCCGAGCGCCAGCCGGTCAAGCTTGCCGCCATGGAATCGCACTTCGAAACGACCGCTGGTGCACCGCTCACGATCGGAGGTTTTCCGGATACCGAAACGGGCCAGACCCGCTATGCCATCAAGATCCCGTATGGTCTGTCGCTGCTCGCGTTCCACGATCCCAACGCGGTGGTGAAGGGGCTGAACGAGTTTCCCCGGGAGGACTGGCCCAACGGTCCCATCGTACATACGGCGTTTCAGATCATGGTCGCACTGGGTACCTACATGGCACTGGTATCGCTCTGGGCCGGGTGGCTGGCCCTGCGGCGCAGGGATTTGATGGCCAGCAAACCGCTCCTCCGGGCAATTGCGCTGGGAGGGCCCATGGGCTTCATCGCCATCGAAGCCGGGTGGACCGTCACCGAGGTCGGCCGCCAGCCGTGGATAATCTACGGAGTCATGCGGACGGCGGACGCGGTCACCCCCATGCCCGGTCTGGTGGTGCCCTTCCTGCTCTTCACTATCCTGTACTGCTTCCTGGGCGTCATCGTCGCCTGGCTGCTGTACCGCCAGATCATCCGGAGCCCCAAGGCGACCGAGTGGACCCGGGTGTATTCCCCCATCACGATCCGCCGTGCCTGAGCTGAGTCTTCCCGACGTGCTCGCGGCCGTCCTCGCGCTTTCGCTCAACGCGTATGTGCTGTTCGGGGGTGCAGATTTTGGAGGTGGTGTCTGGGACCTGCTGGCTTCAGGGCCGCGCGGCCATCGCCAGCGAGAGGTCATCGCGCATGCAATCGGCCCCATCTGGGAAGCCAATCACGTCTGGCTGATCCTCGCCATCGTGCTGACCTTCACCTGTTTTCCCGCGGTATACGCGCGTCTCGGCATAGTCCTACACATTCCGCTCACGCTGATGTTGGTAGGAATCGTGCTGCGCGGCTCGGCGTTCACCTTCCGCACCTATGACAGTCAGCACGATGTGGTTCAGCGTCGCTGGGGTCGGATCTTTGCGAGCGCGAGCGTCATCACCCCGATTCTGCTCGGCGTTTCCATCGGAGCGGTGGCATCCGGCAGAGTGGGACAGGAAACGCGGGGCGGGTTTGTCCAGCAATTTGTGGAGCCCTGGCTCACTCCTTTTGCCTTCAGCGTAGGGCTCCTGACTCTGGCGATCTTCGCGTTCCTGGCGGCGGTGTTTCTGACTCTGGAGACCCGGGACCCCGACCTGAGTGAGGACTTCCGCCGGCGGGCTCTCGGGGCAGGAATCGCCGTGTTTCTCGCCTCCGCTCTGGTTCTGCTGCTGTCGCACGAGGCGGCTCCGCTGGTCCGCACCGGATTGATAGCGTCACCCTGGGCGATCCCGCTCCACCTGGCCACCGGATTCTCTGCTTTGGTCGTCCTGGCAGCGCTCTGGTTGCGCCGCTATCAGATAGCCAGGCTCGCCGTGGGTCTGCAGGTCTCCCTGATCTTCTGGGGTTGGGCCCTGGCTCAGTATCCGCTCCTCTTACCGCCGAGCTTCAGCGTCGCGAATACGGCTGCTCCGGATCGGACGCTTCGGCTGACGCTCCTCGTCCTGGGCGGCGGCGCAATTCTCCTGATCCCATCACTCTGGTATCTGTTCCGAATCTTCAAGACGGTTCCCGCTGATCCCGGAGAGCGCCTGCCGGAGGGGTGAGCGACGGCGCACGCGACTATGCCGAGCGCGCCATCATCCGTTGAATCGGTTTCACCAGCAGCGCGAGCACCAGGGCCGTACCCAGGGCCGTAACGGTGACGATGGTGAACAAGCTTGGAAGCGGCATGGTCTCATAGAAGCTGGAGGCCATGCCGGCCAGGTAGTTGCCCACCGCGAGCGCCAGAAACCAGACACCCATGACCAAACCCGCGATCCGCGCCGGCGCCAACGTGCTCATGGCGCTGAGTCCCACCGGGCTCAGGCACAGCTCGCCGAGGGTCTGCAGGAGATAAGACAGGACCAGCCACAACGGGCTCACTCGCGCACCACTCACGGCCGCGGATGCTGCGCCGATCATGACTGCAAAGCCCAGCCCCAACAGCAGGAGGCCCAGGGCGAACTTGGCCGGACTGGAGGGGTTGCGTTTCCCCAGCCGCAACCACATGGCTGCGAAAATCGGTGCGAACAGAATGATGAATAGCGGTGGCAGCGACTGGTACCAACTGGGCGGGAAGCCGCGACCGAACATGGTATTGTTGGTGTTCCGATCGGCAAAGAGATTGAGCGTCGAGCCGGCCTGCTCGTAGGCCATCCAGAACACGGTCGCCGCGGCAAAGAGTACCGCGATGACCACGAGGCTCTTGCGCTCTTCGCGGGTCCACCCGCGGCTCAGGAACAGCCAGGCAAAGAAGCCCACGGTGACGGCGATCAACACCCATTTGAAGTTCCGGGAAATACCCTCCGGGTCGACGTCGATCGCACCGCTCAGCACCAGCCCACCACCGATCACCAGGAGCCCTAGCGTGAGAAGCCCTGCCCATCTCACTTGACGGTCTACTTTGGCGGCCGCGACCGGATCGCTCGGCCTGACCGGATGCAACCCGTCCGGGGAGAGATGTTTCCCCCCCAGTACGTATTGGACCAGACCGAGAAACATTCCTACCGCGGCCGCGCCGAAGCCCCAGTGCCACGAGGTCTCCGGGTTCATCCCCAGCGAAGCCAATATCCTCTTGAACGCATCACTCTGAGCCAGCCAGCCAGTCACCAGCGGTGCGATAAAGGCGCCGGTGTTGATCCCCATGTAGTAAATGGAGTAGCCGGCATCGCGCCGCACGTCGTCGGCAGTGTACAGCTTGCCGACCAGCACACTCACGTTGGACTTGAGGAGACCGGTCCCAACTGCGATGAGCACGAGCCCGAGATAGAATGTCGCAGTTGAGGGAACTGCCAGGCAGATGTGCCCCATCATGATGATGACACCGCCCAGGAACACGGCGCGCCGAAGGCCCAGGACCCGGTCGGCCAACCACCCCCCCGGGACCGACAGCAGATAGACCGAGCTGACGTAAAGCGCGTAGATGGGTCCGGCGGTGGCGGTGTCGAAACCCAGGCCACCTGCCGCCACCGGAGCAGTCATGAACAGAATCAGAAGGGCTCGCATGCCGTAGTAGCTGAAACGCTCCCACATCTCGGTGAAGAAGAGCGTAGAGAGGCCGCGCGGGTGCCCGAAGAATCGGGTATCCTGCTCGGCAGGTTGGGGTTCCGGACGGCGAACGGCGGCAGTGGCCAAGTGTCAAGCTCCAAGCAGCGTAAGCGGGACAGCAAAAGCGTACGGTCTTATGTTCCCCGCTTACTGCTTACGGTTCTTCAGAATGTCGTTCAGGACTACCTTGTCAATCTTCCCGTCCATCCGTACCCGTACGTCGTAGTTCTCCCAATACATGAAATTCTTGAGAGCCTCCAGAAATGCCGGGGTAACCCTCCCCTGCCTGGACTGGAGCCATTTCTCCGGCTGATTGGCTGGCTCGTTCACCAAAATGGGCTCGAGCTGTGCGACAACGGCCGGACCGATGGGGATCAGATCCTGCGGCTCGCTGGGAAAGAAATGCAGCTTGTGCAGGGTGAGGAGCCGATCCAGCTCTGCAATCGGGTCGGGCGCATCATACACCCGGATATCGATAAAGCGATCGTTGGCTCCGAGATAGCCGCCACGCTTGCGGACTACCAGCAACGCCGCCGACTGCATTCCCCGCTTGTCTCCACCTCCCGCTTGACCTGCCTTGAGCGCGGTCATCAACCGATCGGCCAAACTGCCCCGGGTTCGTTCGAAGCTTTCGGCCAGGTTCCTCACTGTCTGGTCCGAGACCATGATATTGGCTTGTGCCGCGTAGCCTCGTCCGGCAATGACCTCGCCCTTTCCTCCAAGGACGCTGCCCCGCCCCGACGGTGCACCCACCCGCCCGCCCGCCCAGTCGAATGTGGCCTTGCCGGTAAAGCTTGCAGCATTGCCGCGCGCATCGACTAACCCGACCTGCCGATCTTGCAACATCGTATCCGTGCGCATCACGGTCCGGAGCGCCTCTTCGGCCCTCGCGCCTTGGGCGATGAGATCGAGGCCCTGCTCGCCGTAAGCCGTGTTTGCCAGACTCTGCGTGGCCACCGCGCCGACTCCCGCTCTTCCCCAGGGGACGATGCCGCCGACATTGGGAAACTTCGATTGCACCGCGACTCCCAGATCTCCAGTTGCGGAGTCGTAGGCTACGATGCTGTAGGTGTGCGCGAGCTTCTGAAGGTGGGTGGGAGCTGCGCCAGATTCTTGAGCAGAAAGGCGTAGGCAATAAACAGTAAACGGCAAACAGGACAACAGGATTGCAGTCAGGCTTGAGCCCCAACTGCTCACGGCTGTTTCCCCAACTTCTTCTTCAAGTATGCCAGTTGCGCATCCACCGCCTGCTTCAGCTTCTGGTCGGAATCCGCGCGCGCCGCATCGTCGTCCAGGTTCGTTCCGGGGCGTTCTCCACCCGCGGCTTGAATATCACGCCACGCGGCGTCGATCGACTCGAAGGGTGCACCGGGCCGGGCAGTGCGGTACTCACTGAGCATTTCCGCAACCTCCCTCTCCGCCAACGCCAACTCGTCACGTTGGACTGCCAGCTTCCGCTCGAGTACAGTGACTCGTTCCCGGTGCCGATGGGCAAAGCGCTCCGCCACCTGGACCGTGTCGGCGTCGGGCACCTCCGCAGCCAGTCGTCCGCGACGCTCCGCATCCGCTAACTGCCGCCGCTCCAGGTCCAGCTCTCGCTCGGTGACCACCAGCGCGCTGCGCATCGTGCTCACTCCCACCTTGGCCTCGAGCAGGGCTTCGCGGAGCGCGGCTGCGCGGGCCCGCGGATCGGGACGCGAGTGGTCGCGGAGCAGTTGGTCCAACCGAGCCTTCAAGCTCTCGAACACGACTGGTTGGTCCGACTCATGGATGCATCCTGAATGGGGACCCAATGTTAGGAGTCCACGATGGGAGCGTCAAGCGATCGCCTCTAGGCCGATAAAGGGTTTCCCGCTATTATCGGGATCTCCCTCATAGCGGCGGTCAGGTCTGGTGGAGGCGCCATGACGCGTACCCTGCGGCGCACCTTTCTGGAGACGCTCGAGCAGCTCCGCACTCAGCACCGGCGTCGGTTGCCCTTTTTGGCTCCCGCATTGGAGCGCCGCCGGCCGCGCATTGCGGCCGAAGACTACGCCGCGCGCCACTCAATCGAGCACACGCTCGATCGCAAGGCGGAGCTTCGCCGACTGGCCCCAACCTGGCCTCCCGCCGCCCGCCGCTACCATGAACTTCTCAGTTACGAGCTGGAAGGCCTCCGGGAAATGGCCAAGGCGCTGCACTCGGTAACCGAGGGGCGCGAGTTGGAGGAGGCCGTCGCCGAGGCCCGGGTACAAATCGAGCGTCTGGAGATCGAGATCGCCTGGTGCGCCGATCTGTTGGACCGGGCAGTACCGCGGGTAGTGGCTCGTTGACGCAGTGCCCCCGGAGTCCACGACTCTAGATTTCCGCCGCTGGACAGCACACTGGTCTCGCCTTGGGGCTCGCGATACCGGCCGTGAGGTGTTCGATCAG
>JAICPP010000275.1 GCA_025929805.1 Gemmatimonadales bacterium
TGCGGGTGACCAGGGACCGGCGGAGCATCCTTGGCATCGCGATCTTCACGTTTGCCCTGGCCGCCTATCCTGCCATTGCCCCGCTGGTGGGACGCGACTGGCGCCAGGCAGAGATCTTTGGGGTTACACCGGATCCAACGGTGCTCGGCACGCTCGGAGTGCTTACGCTGGCAGAAGGACGGGTGCGCCGGTGGCTTCTGGTTGTACCAATGCTGTGGTGCGTGCTCAGCGGACTGACCCTCTGGGCGATGGAGTCGCCCGAGGCATGGCTGCCACCGGGCCTGGCACTTCTTTCCTTGGTTGGCGGCAGCGGAAACCGGCAAGGACGAAACAGTTGAGCTTGCTACAATCACAGCCACGCCTGCCGGAAGGCACCGATCGCAACCTGCTCGACAGCCGCTAGCCTGCCGTGATCGTCCATCTCATCGACGGCACTTACGAGCTGTTCCGGCACTTCTACGGCCTCCGCCGGTTCAATAAAGGACAGGACGCTCCATTCGGGGCGGTGGTGGGAGTGTTGGGAACCGTCTTGCAGCTGATCGAATCAGGAGCGACTCATCTCGGTGTGGCGACCGACCATGTCATCGAATCGTTTCGCAACCAGCTCTGGCCCGGGTACAAGACTAGTGCCGGTATGGACCCGGCCCTGCTGGCGCAGTTTCATCCTTTGGAAGAGGCGCTCGCCGCGATGGGAGTGGCGGTTTGGCCTATGATAGAGCTGGAGGCCGATGACGGGCTGGCATCAGCGGCTCGGATTGCCGCGGCAGATGAACGGGTGGAGAAAATCTGTATTTGGACCCCAGACAAGGATCTGGCCCAATGTGTCCAAGGCGATCGGGTAGTGCAGGTCGATCAAAAAGGACGGAGGATCCGGGATTCCGTGGGAGTTCGCGAGAAGTTCGGGGTAGATCCTGTTGCCATCCCCGATTTCCTTGCTCTGGTGGGTGATGCGGCGGATGGTTATCCCGGGATTGGTGGGATCGGCCGCTCCACGGCGGCTCGGCTGCTGAATCGCTACGGCACGATCGAGAACTTTCCCGGTTCCGTGCTCGGCGAGGCCCAAGAGATGGCTCTTCTGTTCAAGAACCTGGCGACGCTCCGGAGCGATGCGCCGCTCTTCAGCGATGTGGACCAGCTCCGCTGGCTGGGCCCGACGGCGGCATTTTCGGAATGGCAGGGCCGAGTAGGCGAGAATCGGCTTTGGCAACGGGTCGAGACCGCGGCTCGAGGCCGCGGCTCGCCGTGACAAGAACGCGGGCGGCCACCAAGCCGCCCGTCGATCGATATTCGCCTGCTTCGGCGTGTCGAATCCGCGGTTCCTCGTTCGACGTGTAGATGAGGAAGGGCTTGGGGCAGCTGAGCCAGCCCCGCCCAAACCATTAACCGATAAGAGGGTACAGACAATGCGCGTCATGGTGATCGTCAAAGCCGACAAGGACAGCGAGGCCGGCGTTCTCCCCAGTCGGGAGCTCCTGGCCGAGATGGGTAAGTACAATGAGGAGTTGGCCAAAGCGGGGGTCATGCTGGCTGGCGAGGGGCTTCAGGCCAGTTCCAAGGGTGCGCGGGTCAAGTTCTCGGGAAACAAGCGGACCGTCATTGACGGCCCCTTTGCCGAAACCAAGGAGCTGGTCGCCGGTTTCTGGCTGTGGCAGGTGAGGTCGTTGGACGAGGCGATCGAATGGCTCAAGCGAGCCCCCTTCAAGGAGGGCGAGGTGGAGATCCGCCAGGTGTTCGAGGCCGATGACTTCGGACCCGAGTTCACACCCGAACTCCGGGAGCAGGAGGAACGGATCCGCCAAATGGGCGCCGCGCTCGGGGGCGCCGCGAAGAAGTAGACCGACCTGATCGTAGTCGAGGCCACCATCTATCCTAAGAGAACCGGAGATTCTATGCAGTTTACCCCCTACCTCAACTTCAACGGCGACTGCGCGGAGGCGTTTCGGTTCTATGAGCGCGTACTCGGCGGAAAGATCGAGACCATGCAGACCCACGGTGATTCGCCGATTGCCGATCAGGTACCAGGGACCTGGCACAAGCGAATCCTCCATGCCCGCTTGGCGGTTGGTAACGCCGTCTTGATGGCCTCGGACACTCCTCCCGATCATTACGAAAAGCCGAGCGGGCTGTACGTCGCGATCGGCGTGGATGATCCCGCGGAGGCGGACCGCATCTTCTATGCACTGGCGGAGAATGGGACGGTCACCATGCCGATCGAGAAGACCTTCTGGGCCGAACGCTTCGGCATGCTGGTGGACCGGTTCGGTACGCCCTGGATGATCAACTGCAATCAATCCGCCAACCAGCAACCGACCCCGGAAAGCGGGTACGCCCAGGCGGATAGGTAGATCGGTCGAGCACCGTCGACGAAGCCCCGAGCCGGACCTCGACTCGGGGCTTTGTGGGTCCAGACCGGACCCGGCTTGCACCTCCGGGAGTATGCGTTCTGATTGGTAGCCGTGACGGCTACCGACGCTCATCGTGCCATCGAAACAGTCTGGAGAATCGAGTCCGCCAAGCTCATCGCGGGGCTGGTACGGATCGTACGTGATGTCGGCATTGCCGAGGACCTCGCCCAGGACGCCCTGGTCGCGGCACTCGAGCGATGGCCCGAGGCCGGCATTCCGGACAATCCGGGCGCCTGGCTCATGGCCACCGCCAAGCATCGAGCGATCGACTTGTTCCGCCGGAACAAGCGGCTCGACCGTAAACACGAGGAGCTGGGCTACGAGCTCGAGGCTCGCCTGGAGGCCGCCGCCCCGGATCTGGACGCCGCGATCGATGACGAAGTCGGTGATGACCTTCTTCGATTGATGTTCATGGCCTGCCATCCCGTGCTGCCCACCGAAGGACGGGTCGCCCTCACATTGCGGCTGCTGGGAGGCCTCACCACCCCGGAGATTGCGCGAGCCTTCCTGGTACCGGAGCCGACCGTGGCGCAGCGGATCGTCCGAGCCAAGCGCACCCTGGCCGAAGCCCAGGTCCCGTTCGAAGTCCCCCGCGGTGACGATCTGGCTGCCCGGCTATCCTCCGTGCTCGGAGTTGTCTACCTCATCTTCAACGAAGGCTACTCGGCGACTGCCGGGGAGGACTGGGTACGGCCAGCACTCTGTGAGGAGGCTCTCCGGCTGGGCCGCATCCTGGCCGGGCTCGCGCCGGGCGAGGCGGAGGTCCACGGCCTGTTGGCGCTGATGGAGACCCAGGCATCTCGCTTGAGGGCGAGAGTCGGTCCCTCGGGCGAGCCGGTACTGTTGCTCGATCAGGACCGGGGACGATGGGACCA
>JAICPP010000336.1 GCA_025929805.1 Gemmatimonadales bacterium
GCCAGAAGACCGTGGATTCATTCAGCTGATGTTTGGACGTCCAGAGGAGGAGTGAGCAGGACGGCTGACCTTTCCTGGCCTGGAGGCTAGCATGAACGAGACCGCGACACTGTCAGTGATGGCAGCCATCATCTACGCCACATATCCCGAGAGACAGAAGATGAGACCCGAGGCGCTTGAAAAGATGTACGACGGGGTAGCCCAACAAGCCTGGGATCTCTACCAGGCCGTGCAGCGGACCAGTGCAAGGCATTTAGGGGGAGGGTGAGGGAGCCGTCGTGCCTCACGATGTCACCCTGATCAGCACCATCGCCGCGGGGTTGGGCCTCGCCCTCATCATGGGCTTCCTGGCCACCCGCATCGGCGTGCCGCCATTGGTGGGGTATCTCGTGGCCGGCATCATCGCCGGTCCGGCGACGCCGGGTTTCGTGGCCGACGTCGAGCTCACCAGCCAGTTGGCGGAGATCGGGGTGATGCTCATGATGTTCGGGGTCGGGCTACGCCTGTCGCTGAATGATCTGTTGGACGTCCGCCGAATCGCTGTACCCGGGGCGCTGGTCCAGGTAGCGATAGCCACGGCACTGGGTATGGCGACGTCCATGTCGTGGGGGTGGAGCTTGGGCGCCGCGCTGGTGTTCGGGCTCGCACTCTCCATTGCCAGCACGGTGGTTGCGCTCCGAGCGTTGGAGTCCCGGGGGTTCCTCAACTCGCTGGCCGGCCGGATCGCCGCAGGATGGCTGGTGGTCGAGGACCTCCTCATGGTGCTGGTGCTGGTACTTCTCCCTCCGCTGGCCAGAACCCTGGGTGGAGGCTCCGAGGAGACGGCAGGGGCTCCGAATGCGGTCTGGAAGACGCTCGCTGTAACACTGGGCGAGATCACCGCCTTTCTCGCGATAATGCTGATCGCCGGGCGAAGGCTCTTGCCCCGGCTGCTCTGGGCCGTCGCGCGCACCGGCTCGCGAGAGCTTTTCACCCTTGCCATCATTTCTATCGCCGTAGGTGTTGCCTACGCGTCGGCCGAGTTGTTCAGCGTCTCCTTTGCGATCGGAGCTTTCGTCGCTGGGATGATGATGCGGGAGTCTGCCCTGAGCCACCGCGCAGCGGAGGAGTCGCTCCCCTTCCGGGATGCCTTCTCGGTGCTGTTCTTCGTGTCGGTCGGCATGCTCTTCGATCCCAAGGTCGTGCTGGGGGAGCCGTTCAAGCTGTTGGCGGTGCTCGGCATCATCCTGGTCGCACCTATGGCCGCAGTGGCGCTGGTGCTCGCCTTCCGCTATCCGCTCAACATCGCATTGACGGTGGGGGCCAGCCTGGCCCAGATCGGTGAGTTTTCCTTTATCCTGGCCGGGCTCGGCGTGACTCTGGGGCTGTTATCGGCCGAAGGGCAGAGCCTCATTCTCGCCGGATCCCTGGTCTCGATCACGCTCAATCCACTGGTGTTGGAAGCCATCGAGCCGGTGCAGGACTGGGCCCGTAGGCGGTCGAGGTTGGCTCGAGCGCTGGAGCGGGGGAATGACCCGCTGGCGGAACTGCCGGCCACAGTGGACGTGAAGACGCTGACCGGACACGTGCTGGTGGTGGGCTACGGTCGGGTTGGCAGGCGAATCGCAGAGGCAATGAGCCAGCGAGGGATCCGCTATGTGGTGGCAGAGCAGAACCGGGAGCTGGTGGAGCAGCTTCGCCGGCGGAACATCCACGCCGTATCGGGCGATGCCTCCGAGGCGGAGGTGTTGGTCCAGGCGCATGTTGCCCGGGAGAGCCTGCTGGTGGTTGCAACGGCGGACAGCGTCTAAGTGCGTAAAATCGTCGAGTTCGCTCGGTCCTTGTACCCATGGATCAAGGCGCTGATCCTTACCCACAGC
>JAICPP010000211.1 GCA_025929805.1 Gemmatimonadales bacterium
CGGTAGTGCGCCCGCTGATCGACTTGATCACCCGGGCCGATGCAGTGACAATAGGTCCCGGCTTGGGACGAGATTCCGGAAGGCGTGAGTTGGAGAGGGCCCTGGTAGCGGCCTCTCGAGCCGCGGTGCTCGATGCAGATGCGCTGGTCGTGTTTGCCGGGGCTGTGTCCGATCTTGCGGCACTGAGCCGAGGGCGATCGCTGGTGCTCACCCCTCATCCGGGAGAGTTCCGGGCCATGTTTCCCGAGCTGGCTTCGGTTCGGGAGTTGGATCCCTGGACGGCAGCGGCGAGTGCCGCAGAGGCCACCGGCGCCACAATCCTCTTGAAGGGCGTACCCACGGTCATAGCGTCTCCCGGCGGGTCGCTTCTGACTGTTGCCGCCGGTAATCCGGGGTTGGCCACCGGAGGAAGTGGTGACGTCCTTGCCGGCCTGGTGACGACCGCCCTGGCGCAGGGGTTGGAGCCGAGCGCCGCTGCCGCGCTCGGTGCTCAGGCACTGGGCCGAGCAGCCGACCTGGCTGCCAGGCGCTACACGGCACGAAGCCTCAGACCCATGGACGTGGTCAACGCGCTGCCCGACCTCTGGCGAGAGTGGGAGCTGCTTCGAGTCTCTCGTCCAGCGCCGCGGCCTCCAATCATGTTCGAGCTGCCGCGACCCCAAACGGCTTAGGGTAGATTCCCGCATGCGCCGGCTCCCCCTGCTACCGCTCCTGGCGTGTCTGGTTTCTCCCGCAGCGGCTCAGTCGTTCTCTCGCGACTGGCGCCCGGAAGATCGCACCGTTATCGGTGACTTCAGCCGCGTCAGCGCGATAGCAACCTCTCCCGATCGGGTCTTCATCGTCTCGCCGAGCGGGGTCTTGATCTGGAACCCGCAGTTCGAGCGGTGGGAAGGCTCAGTCGATCCTCCCGATCGCTCTCTGCTGGCCCGGGTGTTCAGCGCGCTGGCGGATCCACTGGATAACTCCCTCTGGCTCGCCCGGCCGGAGGGGTGGGTGCATTATCAGCCTGATATTCAGCTCTGGGATCAGAGCACCGTACCCGAAGGCGTGATGGCAATAGCCTTCGATCAGGAGAATCCAGCTGCCGGATTGTACCTCCGCAGCCGCAGTGGTTGGATGTTGCTTCCAAGAGGCGCTGCTGTAGCCTCGCCCACCGAACCTCCCGCTCGGCCATTCTCTCCTCCTACCGTGTCGGAAGCGATCCGGAGCAACCCGAGCCTGGAGGCAAACGCCGCTGCAATTCTCACCGACAGCCGGTTGAACAACGCGCGGTACACCGCGGTCGCACGGTCGTTCGACAACCGCGGCTGGTATCTCGGCACCTCAGGAGTCGGTGCCTTGTATCTGCCGGACGGTGCCCCCTTGCCTTGGCGGCTCACCTTTGGACTGCCATCCGAGAGGGTCGGAGCAGTGTTCAGCTGGCCCGGCGGAGTATGGGCGGCGACCGATCGTACGCCGGTGGCCGATGCCGCCCTGACCTTCGTGGCGACCGATCTGGCTGAGTTCATGAGTGTTCCCGGGAGCTCGGCTGTCGGTACTCCTTTCAACCAGGTAAAGGAGCTGGCGGGCCAGGGCCGCGCGATCTGGGCTGCCACCGACCTCGGCGTTGCCCGGATCGAGCCCTCTGATAGCTCACTGCAACTGGTCGATGAACGTCGAGGACTGCCCGACAGCCGGGTGTATTCCATAGTCTCTCGAGGGGGACGGATCGTAGTGGGAACCGCCCACGGCGTCGCCCGGCTGGGGGAGTCCTTGAAGGTCGAGCGGATTGCTCCCGGCTACCGTGATGCGGTGTATACCGTCTTTCCTGCCGGCGACTCGATATGGGCGGGGACGCCGGTGGGACTGTTGCTCGCTCTCCCCGAACGTCCGGATCTAGTGCGTCCTGCGGGGTTGACCTCGCCCAGCCTGCAGGCAGGCGTGGTGGATCTCGCGCCGCTCGCCGATACGCTGGTGGCATTGACGCGCGACGAGCTGCTCTGGCGTGATCCCCGGAGTAAACGGTGGACCCTCGGTCCCAATCTGTCCGGGCTGCTCGGCCGCCTTCGCCGGTTTGTGGCCGAGGGCACCGGCTTCTGGGTAGCGGGAGATCGAGGGGTAGGCTTTGCGCGCCTGGGCACGCCTCCACTCAGACCGTTGCGGATGGGAGACCTTCCCGGACTGCCGAACGACCTGGCGGTAGACGAAGAATTCTTGTGGGTCGCTACTGACGGTGGTCTGGTTCGGTTTCGTCTGAGCGTTATTCGTCCGTGACGCCTGCCGCGAAGCAACATCTGGCGCTCGGTCCCGGCCCAGAGTTCGAGCGAATTCGTGAGATCCAACGGCTCCTGGGCCCGCAGGGACGCGGGCTGGGCGACGACTGCGCCATCATACCAGCAGGCGACGCGTTCTTCGCGATCAGCACCGACGTAAGCGTCGAGCAGGTACACTTCCGCCTCGGTTGGATCGAACTGGCGGAAGTCGGCTGGCGCGCCACCGCAGCGGCGCTGTCCGACTTGGCCGCTGATGGCGCCGAACCGGTCGGGGTGCTGATCGCAGTCACAGTCCCGGCTTCGTCGACCCATGCTGACTTGCTCGAGGTCATGACCGGTGCTCGAGACTGCGCCGGTTCGGTCGGCATTTCCATAATTGGTGGAGATCTCTCCTCCGGTTCGGTGTGGAGCCTAGCAGTGACTGTCATCGGCCACGCTCGCGCTCCGGTCTCTCGTAAAGGCGCAGTGCCAGGGGACGCTATCTGGGTCACGGGAGTGCTGGGCGGGTCGCGTGCTGCGCTCGAGGCCTGGCGTGGTGGCCGGACGCCGCTGGCGGGAGCCAGGGAGCGGTATGCACGCCCGACGCCGAGGATAACGGCGGGGAAATGGCTGGCTGACCACGGCGCTCGCGCCATGATCGACCTCAGCGACGGTCTCGCCGGTGACGCGGGTCATCTGGCGGCTGCTTCGGGCGTGGCACTGGAGTTGGACCTCAGCCGCCTGCCGACCGCCCCTGAGGTTGAGTCCGAAGCAACCAGGGCGGGTGTGCCTCCCCAGCAGTTCGCCGCGGAGGGTGGGGAAGATTTCGAGTTGCTGGTGGCCCTCCCTCCTGGATTCAATGCCGCTGCCGCATTCACCCAGGCGACGGATCTTCCTCTGACGCAGATCGGTACCGCGATCGGAGGTCAGGGTGTTCGATTCCTTCACCACGGACGCGCGCTCACGTTGAAAAGCTTCAATCACTTCGGTTGAGGATTGCGCTCGAGTCCGCTAGCTTCGGGACCGCCATGTCCACCATCATAGAAGTCCACGCCCGCGAGATTCTCGATAGCCGGGGCAATCCCACCGTCGAAACCGAGGTCGTTCTCTCGAGTGGAGCACAGGGACGGGCTGCTGTGCCCAGTGGCGCGTCGACCGGCGAGCATGAAGCGGTGGAGCTGCGAGACGGCGATTCCAAGCGGTACGGGGGGAAGGGCGTCAGCGAAGCCGTTCGCAACGTGAACGAGGTGTTGGGTCCGCGCCTGGAAGGACGGTCGGCGGCCGACCAGATCGAGATCGACGCCGAGATGATGGATGCCGACGGCACTCCGAATAAGAGCAAGCTCGGAGCCAACGCCATCCTGAGCATTTCACTGGCGGTGGCGCGCGCAGCGGCGCAGGAGTGCGGGCTCCCGCTCTATCGTTATCTTGGCGGGCCCATGGCCCGGGTGCTCCCGGTACCGATGATGAACATCCTGAACGGCGGCGCTCACGCCTCGAACAATGTGGATGCGCAGGAGTTCATGATCGTACCGATCGGGGCCGACAGCTTTCCGGAGGGGCTCAGAATCGGGGTCGAGGTTTTTCACGCGCTCAAGAAAGTCCTGAGCAAGATGGGACTGTCCACCGCAGTCGGTGACGAGGGCGGGTTCGCTCCGATGCTGCCGTCCAACGAGGCGGCCCTCGACGTGGTGATGCAGGCCATCAAGGCCGCCGGCTATGAGCCGGGCCGCGACGTAGCGATCGCGCTCGATGTGGCCGCGAGCGAGCTGTTCCAGGACGGCGAATACGTGTTCAAGAAGGGCGACAAGAGCCGGCGCTCGGCGGAGGCCATGGTGGATCTGTACGCCGGATGGGTCGATCGGTATCCCATCGTGTCGATCGAGGACGGCTTGGCGGAGAACGATTGGTCGGGATGGGCGTCGCTCACCGAGCGGCTGCACGAGCGAGTGCAGCTGGTGGGAGATGATCTCTTCGTCACCAACGTGGATCGCCTCGGGCGCGGCATCGAGGAGGGAGTGGGTAATGCCGTGCTGGTCAAAGTGAACCAGATCGGCACGCTCACCGAGACGCTTCAGTGCATCGAGCTGGCCAAGGGCAGTGCCTACGGGGTCGTCATTTCCCACCGCTCCGGGGAGACCGAGGACACCTTCATAGCCGATCTGGCGGTGGCCACCGGAGCGGGTCAGATCAAGACCGGCAGTGCCAGCCGGACCGACCGGACGGCCAAGTACAATCAGCTGCTTCGGATCTCCGAGGAGCTCGGCGAGCTGGCTCACTACCCGGGCCGGGATCTCTACCAGCTGTGAGTCCCGGCCGCTGGGCCATTGTCGCCGGCCTGCTGGCGGCGTTGTATTTCGCATTGCAGGGCGGGGAATACGGCATCCTCGACCTGCGCCAGCTGCGGCAGGATGTGGCAGAGGAGAGCACCACAGTGGTCCAGCTCCAGCGGGTAGTGGACTCCCTGGAACGGTTTGCCTTTGCCATCGAGCGGGATCCGCGGATGCAGGAACGGGTGGCCCGGGAACGGTTCGGGATGCTGAAGAAGGGTGAGTTTCTGTACCGGCTAGTCCCGACTACAGAGAGAAGCAGTCAAAGGGAAGAAAACAGGGTGAGCGGGGAATGAACTGCGTGAGCGGGTGGGTTATTTTCCCGGCAGGGCGTCCTGGCGGATGAGGAGTTCCCCCTCACCGCTTACGCTTTAGCAGTTCCCGCTTACGCTGTTTGGGAAAAGACGGCAGGGTAGCTCAGGTGGTTAGAGCACGGCACTCATAATGCCGGGGTCGCGGGTTCGAGTCCCGCCCCTGCTATTTCAAACACTATA
>JAICPP010000094.1 GCA_025929805.1 Gemmatimonadales bacterium
AGTGCGGTGGTCGGAATCCTGAGCCTGGACGACATCCTGGAGCAGATCGTCGACGAGACCACGGCCGTTGGCCGCTTGTTGGCGCAGCAGAAGCCCCGTATTCCCGCATGAGCGTGGTATGCGTCACCAACTATGCTCTCGACCAGCTGCAGGGCCTCCTGGGCGGGGTACCCGACGCGGTGCTGCTCACCGGAGTTGAGGGGAGACTGGAGTTCCTCAACCGAGCCGCGGAGCAACTCACCCGTCATCGGCTGAATGATGCCCGAGGCCGGCCGCTGGAGGAAATCCTGCCGCTGGTAGGTGATCTGGATGCCACTTGCCTGGAGAGCCCGGCGGCTGCGTGTCTACGACAGCGGAAAACGGTCGGGCCTTTTCTGGCCAGGCTCCTGTACCGACGGGGCACACGCTACCGCTTGGTAGAGGTCTCCGCAGGCCCTGCTCTCGATTCGGGCGGCGCAGTAGTAGGGGCCGTCGTCATCGCTCGCGACGTAACCCGGCCTCGCCTGGAGGCTCGGCGCGTAGCCCACCATGCCAGCTACGACGCGCTCACGGGTCTGGTGAATCGGGAGGAGTTCGAACGGCGGCTGCGGCGCGCCTGGGCGGGGGCGGCGGAGCATGGGAGGCAGCATATCCTGGGATTTCTCGACTTGGACGGGTTCAAGCGGATCAACGACACCTGCGGCCACCTTGCAGGGGACGAGCTGTTGCGCCAGTTGGGGGTCATTCTCCGAAGCCAGATGCGGGCCCGTGATACCGTCGCACGCCTGGGCGGCGATGAGTTCGGCATCCTGCTGGAGGACTGCGCCCCCGCCACGGCAGTTCGCATCGCCAACGACCTGCGACGGGCGGTAGGCCGACATCGGTTTGTCTGTGGCAAGCAGGCCCATCGGATTGGCGCGAGCCTAGGGATCGTTCCGCTCGCGGGGCAGGGCTCTCCCCTGGAGGCGCTTCGGGTAGCCGACGCCGCGTGCTATGCTGCCAAGCGGAGTGGGGGAAATCGGATTGAGCTTCACACCACGGAGTGTCCGTCGAAGGAGGGTAGGCATAAATGAGCCCGATCACACTGCCGCAGACGACAGCCCCGCCCAACCGGGGGCCCGGCCCCGACGCGGCCGAACCGTACAGCGTACCCTTCAGCGCCATCACCTTGGGCGACATTGCCCGGGTCGGCGGGAAGAATGCCTCGCTCGGCGAGATGATCAACGTGCTCGCGCCGCAAGGGATTGCCATCCCCGACGGGTTCGCGCTCACTGCCGACGCATTTCGTCTTCACCTCGAGCAGGCAGGACTGGAATCCAGTATTTACCAGGAGCTGGACCATCTCGACCTGACCGATGTCGCCGAACTGGAATCGGTGGCGCGTTCCATTCGGGCGCGGATTGCCGCTGCGGCGCTGCCCGCTCCCGTCGCCGCCGCTATCGATCAGGCCTATTGGGAATTGAGCAGGAAATACGGCGAGGATGCTACGGACGTAGCGGTCCGCTCCAGCGCTACGGCGGAGGATCTCCCCAGCGCATCCTTCGCGGGCCAGCAGGAGACTTACCTAAATGTGCGCGGACGGGAGGCCCTGCACCTGGCCGTGAGGGCATGCCTGGCGTCTCTCTTCACCGACCGCGCTATCGTGTACCGCGCCCAACGAGGGTTTCGACACCGGGATGTGGCGCTCTCAGTGGGCGTGCAGAAGATGGTCCGCAGCGACCTCGGATCTGCCGGCGTGATTTTCACGCTGGACACCGAAAGCGGATTTCGCGATGTCATCCTGATTACGGGTGCCTGGGGCTTAGGCGAGACGGTAGTGCAGGGCCGGGTCCGACCAGACGAGTTCTGGGTCCACAAGCCCACACTTCGGCAAGGTCACCGGTCCATCATCCGGCGCGAGATCGCGGAGAAAGCGCTTAAGCTGGTGTATGCGGAGGAGAGCGCCAAGGCGGTAAAGGAGGTTCGGGTACCCGGTCGAGATCGGCTGCGACCTGTCCTCAGCGATGACAATGTGCTCACGCTCGCGCAGTGGGCCCTGGCCATCGAGGACCACTACTCCAGCCGGGCGGGGCACCCCACGCCGATGGATATCGAGTGGGCCCAGGATGGTCGCACCGGCGACCTCTATATCCTGCAGGCCCGACCCGAAACTGTCCATTCTCGGGTGGAGCGGCCGATCCTGCAGTTCTTCCGCCGCACCGGTCCGGGAAATGTCCTGCTGACCGGCCAGAGCGTGGGGAACGGGGTGGCGAGCGGGCCGGTACGGGTTATCCGTTCCGCCGATGAGTTGCGGGAGTTCCAGCCCGGAGAGATTCTGGTGGCGCCCATGACCGACCCCGACTGGGAACCGGTGCTCAGGTTGGCCGCCGGAGTCATCACCGACCAGGGTGGCCGTACCTGTCATGCCGCCATCGTCTCGCGCGAGTTAGGTATCCCGTGCGTCGTCGGCACGATAGATGGGACCCGGACCCTCGCCGTCGGTCAGCAAGTTACGGTGTCCTGCGCCGAAGGCGATGACGGCAAGGTGTACGCCGGCCAGGTGCCGTTCGAGCGCGAAGTGATCGACCCCGCAACACTGCCAACACCCTCCGTGCCGCTGATGCTTAATCTGGCCAACCCGGAACGGGCGTTTCACCTCGCACAGCTGCCCACTGATGGAGTGGGCCTGCTCAGGATCGAATTCGTGGTATCCAACTGGATCGGGATTCATCCCATGGCTCTGGTACATCCCGAACAGATAAAAGATCCCGGGGTACTGGCTCAGTTGAGAGAGCGCGTGGCGGGCTTTCGTCCCGCAACGGAGTTCTTCGTGAGCCGATTGGCCAGTGGGATAGCGCAGATTGCCGCGGCGTTTTATCCGCGACCGGTCATTGTCCGATTTTCCGACTTCAAGACCAACGAGTATGCCGGGCTACTGGGCGGCGCGACGTTCGAGCCGGCGGAGCAGAACCCCATGATCGGATTTCGGGGCGCTTGCCGCTACTACCATGAACGCTACCGGGACGCCTTTGCCCTCGAATGTGCGGCCGTCTGGCGAGTTCGGGAAGAAATGGGCCTGACCAATGTGAAGGTCATGATCCCCTTCTGCCGAACCCTCGAGGAAGGCCAGCAGGTCTTGCGCGAGCTCGCAAAGAACGGCCTGATCCGGGGCCAACACGGCCTGGATGTATATGTCATGTGCGAAATTCCCAATAACGTGATCCTCGCTCAGGATTTCAGCGACCTGTTCGACGGATTCTCCATCGGCTCCAACGATCTCACCCAGCTTGCGCTGGGAGTAGATCGGGATTCCGAGCTGCTGGCGCATCTGTTTAACGAGCGGGATCCCGGTGTGAAGCATCTCATCCAGATGGTCTTGGCAGCAGCCCACAGCAAGGGACGCCGAGTCGGCATCTGCGGGCAGGCGCCCAGCGACTACCCGGAGTTCGCCCAGTATTTGGCCCGGCTCGGCATCGACTCCATCTCGCTCAATCCCGACGCACTCGCCAAGGTGGCTCTGCAACTCGCGGTAGGCCCAGAGGAGTGCTGAAACCGAGTCTCACATCTCAGTTTGGGTGCCCACCTGGTCGAGCAGCGTGGTTTCGATCAGGCGGGCCCAGTTGCGGAGTTGGTGAAAGACGAGAAACCGATCGTGGACGCTTCGCTGGGCGGTGCGACCCCAGCGTTGTCTTCCCTCAGAGTCCGCCAGCATTGCATTGAGGACGCGCTGAAGCTCCACCTCGTCCTCAGGATCACGGATCAGCCTGCCATCCAGACCATCGCGTACCTGTTGCCGGGGCCCGCACGCACGCGAGTTGCTCAGGATGGGTATGCGCTTCCACATCGCCTCCGTGATGGTGAGTCCGAAGCCCTCCCGCAATGAGTTCTGGACCACGATCGTCGATGCCCGCTGGAGGGCATTGACCATCAGTGCATTCTGGACTGGGGACGCCATCGGCAGCAGCAAAAGCACGATGTCCTTCTGCACGGCTGGAGGCATCACCCGATACGCAGCTTTCATCTCCTCGAGCACGCCGGCCGCCTCAGGGTCGTCCGCAACACCGGCAGGCTCGGGGCCGGCGAGGACCAGCCGCACCAGTGTGTGACGGCGGTGATGCACTGGGTCAGTCGCCTGATCGCTCATGTCCGGAGATAGCTTGAGAGCCGCAAAGGCACGAAGGAGCGGGAGGAAGCCCTTGAGCCGGTCCCACCGGGAGACCTGCGTGACTATAGGCCGGGTCAACAGCCCGATGCTCTCGCCCAGGTATGCAGGTGCCAGCGCCCCATCGGGACCCACTCTCTGAGCCAACACCGGAAAGGGGCCATGCACGGTCGGGCTGGGATAGGGGATGAGTCCTCCGTTGCAGAGAACCTCCACCGTCTCCCGCAGGGCCAACTCCCGGTTCTTGGGCGAGAGTGGGTCGACACCCGGATGAATCACGGTGGAGCGTCCGGCCAACTGCTCCGGGATGTACTCGGGCGCGGAGAATACCGCGTGATCGTAGGCGCCGAGATGCGGGGCCAGAAACCCCCAGGCCGCTCGGGTGGCAGTATTCTCGGAATCGAGCCCAATGTGAGATCGCCAGATCGTATGGAGCGGCATGGCCTCCCGCAGCAGGGCGGCAAGCGGCAGCGGCTGGGGATCGTGAACCACGAGGACGTCGCCCGGACGGACGAGCTGACGCAGGCCCGCGGCGTTCTCCCGATTCACCCGCTGGAATAGATCTCGATCGGAATCTGTCAGCTTGGGGTCCCCGGTCCCGTGGATCAGATTATGAAGGCGCTTGGTAAGCTCGAAAAACGCGGGGTCCCGGCTGCCAATGACGGCCCACTGCGTCCTCACCCCGATGTCGCGAAGAATTCTCACCAGTGGAGCCAGCATCTCCGCCACCCCGCCACCCGCCGCCGTAGAGCTCACCATCCACACCGTTCGCCCCGTGAGTCGCTTCACCGCCCCGGAAGCCTCGGCTCGGAACTCGGCGGCGGCAGGGGCCAGGTGTGCGATGTCCTCATAATCCTGCAAGCCGTGCCCTGGAGCCACCTCGACCAGTTCGAGGGGCGAGCCTGGCAGCCTCATCCGCGTGCTTCTCCTTTGAGGTCCGCTCGGGCCGTCGCGACGGTCTTGATCAGCTGCCCGGCGATGGCTGGAAGCATCGCCAGCCCGCCGAGGATCGCCCAGTCCCTGGTCTCGAGTGGATGGGTTCGCAGGATCCCGGCCAGAGGCTGGTACTGTACGGTCAGCACCTGCAGGGCGATGGTCAGCACTACCGCGGCAAGCGCATAGGGGTTGCTGACAGCCGTGCCTGGACTCAGCACGGGTCGCACGCTGCGAGCGTTGCCCAGATGGAGAATTTGTCCGAACGCGAGAGTCATGAAAGCCATCGTCCTGGCGTGGGCCGTGTTGGCGGACTCCAGGTAGCCCCAGACGAAGGCGCCGAGTGTCACCAGGCTGATCAGCGCAGCGTAGCCGACGGTGGCTCGGCCTACTCGGCCGGACAGGATCGCCTCGCGGGGATGGCGGGGAGGCTGGCTCATGACCCCGGGCTCTGCCGGCTCCAGGGCCAGAGCCAGGGCGGGTACGGTGTCGGTGAGCAGGTTGAGCCAGAGGATCTGCAATGGGAGGAGCGGCGCCGGGAGCCCGGCCAGACCGGCGCCGAGCAGGACCATGATCTCTGCCAGATTACAGCTGAACAGATAGAAGACGAACTTCCTGATGTTGGCGAACACGACCCTTCCCTGTTCGATTGCCGCGGCAATTGTCGGGAAGCGATCGTCCTCCAGGATGAGGTCGGCGGACTCCTTGGCCATATCCGTGCCCCTCACTCCCATCGCCACTCCGATATCGGCCTGACGCAGGGCGGCCGCATCGTTCACTCCATCGCCGAACATCGCCACGATCTCACCGCTCGCCTGATAGGCCTCCACCAAGCGGAGCTTGGTCTCGGGACTCACCCTACTGTAGCCGGCCGCTCGACCGATCACGTCACGTAATGCGTCAACCGATAGTCGATCCACCTCAGTGGCGTCCAGGATGACTTGCCCGGCTCCGAGCAGGCCCAGGTCCTGGGCGATGCGCTGGGCCGTAAGTCGTTGATCGCCGGTCAGCATAACCACGCGAATTCCGGCGGCGTGAAAGCGGGCGATGGTCTCCTTTACCTCGGCTGCAGGGGGATCGCTGATTCCAACGAACCCCACCCAGGTGAGTCCCTCGAGCTCGCGCTCCTGAACCTCGGCAACCCGCCTGATCCCGAGCGCCAGGACCCGCAACCCTCGTCCTGCAAGCTCCCGGTTGATCTCGAGCAGTCTGCCCCGCTCCGCTTCATCGATCTCTCGTACGCCCTCCGCGCCGAGTATATGCGTACTGAGTTGGACGATGCGCCGAGGAGCCCCCTTCACGTGCGCGACCAGTTCGCCGGACGCACGGTGAAAGGTGGCCATGAGCAAGCGTTGATTGGTGAATGGGACCTCGCCCGATTCGGGCCATTCCCGCAGCAGCGACGCGCGGCTGAGACCCGCTTTGCGCGCCAGCACTGCGAGGGCTGCTTCGGTCGGATCGCCGAGGGCGGTCCACCGTTGGTCGACCATGCTCAGGTCTCCCCGGCCGGCGAGCATACAAATTCGCAGCGCTGTCGCCAGCCGGACGTCGCCGAGCGGATCCACCGGTGTGTCGCCCACCAGGAACTGGCCTTCAGGCGTGTACCCGATGCCGGAGACGGCGACCTCCTGGTCGTCGAGTCGGATGACATTGGCCGTCATTTCACCTGCGGTAAGCGTCCCGGTCTTGTCGCTGCAAATGATGGTGGTCGAACCCAGCGTTTCCACCACGGGGAGATGCCGGATCAATGCCTTTCGCTGTGCCATCCTGCGCACGCCTACCGCCATCGCTATGGTCGCGACGATGGGGAGACCCTCAGGGACCGCCGCCACGGCCAGGGCTAAGGCGGTCTGGAGAATCTCTCCGAACCGGACGCCCTGGAGCATGCCGATTGCGGTCACCAGGCCCGCAACTCCCAGCGCCATGACCACAAACCGGCGGCTCAGGCTATCAAGGCGGCGCTCCAGCGGAGTCGGTTGATCAGTGATGCCGCTCACGAGCTCGCCGATACGGCCAACTTCCGTTGCCATACCCGTGCCCACGACCACTGCGCGCCCGCGCCCGGCGACCAGTGTAGTCGCTTTGTACAGCATGGTGATGCGCTCGGCGAGTGGCGCGCCCGGGGTCACTTGTGCATCAGCCCGTTTATCGGCAGGCATGGACTCGCCGGTCAGAGGCGCTTCCACAGCACGCAACTCGACGGATTCCAGAAGGCGAGCATCGGCAGGAATAGAGCTGCCCGCGTCGACCTCGATGATGTCGCCCGGTACCAAACCCGAGGCGTCCACCTCGCGCAGCTTCCCATCGCGAACCACCCGTGCGCGGGCTACCTCGAGGGTCAGCAGCGACTCAACCGCCCGGTGGGCCCGGAGCTCCATCACAAAGCCGATTACGACGTTGACCAGGAGGACCGCAAGAATGGCGAGCGCATCCGCTACGTCCCCTAGGACATACGCAGCGCTTGCCGCTACCAGGAGAAGAACCGCCATCACGCTGCGAAACTGCCGCGCCAGGATGACCCAGGCAGACACAGGGCGGGCGACTCGGAAGGTATTCGGGCCGTGCTGGGCGAGCCTGGCCGCAGCCTCGCCCTCGGTTAGACCGAGAGGTCCCGAGCCAATCCTTGCGAGGACGCTGTCGGCCGACAGAGCGTGCCAGTCAGCCGGTTGGGTCACGTGTGTTGCAGGTCAGCCGGGAGCCGGCTCGGACCGTGACGGACATGCAATCGATGCAGCGCCCAGGCGCTGAGAAGGGCGCCCCCTACCCCCAGCACCAGGATCGGGACGAGGCGTCGCTCGAGGAAGCTCGTGCCGAGGTAAACGGCCCCTACCGCATAGGGTACCTCGGCCACTGCCAGAGCGGAAACGAACAGAATGAAACGGCAGCGTACCAAGCCGAAGAGATAACACGCCATGTCCGAAGGTATTCCCAGGAGAAATATGAGCATGGGGACCAGCGACTTGCCCGAGCGGGCCCAGCCTTCATACCGGCCCAGGGTGCCGGCGCCAACCAGCCTCTCCACTGCGGGCCGCCCGATGAAGCGCCCGACTCCATACGCGGCCAGACCTCCCGCGAACCAACCAACCCACAGCAGCGCGACGCAGGCGGTCGCGCCCCAAACGGTAATGGCCACCGGCACGAACACCGCGCTGCTCACGAACGCCACCATGGCCGACAGCGCAACTAGAAGAACGAAGACGATCATTCCCCACGTTGACCGCTCGCGGATGGGTGCTTCGGCCATTTCGAACAGCGACAGTAGCCAGGTATGCATCGGCTGTGCGAGCACTAGGAGCACCGCCAGGATAAGGAGCACGGCGATGCCGCGGAGCCGATGATGTTCCAGGAGAACCGAACGCCCTGAGCTCATGCACACTCCTCCCTCAAACTTCCCCTCAGCTCACCTTCCAGTGGGGAGCACCATGGCGAATCGTGGTGCAAGGAGCCCGGAATCGTTCGTGAAGGGCTCTTCACGAAACCTCCACTCAGGCTTCACAGGCAACCCACTAGACTCCCGGTCGTCAGTACATTCAACCAGCTACTCTGGAGTCGAGCCATGACATCGGACGTTCGGCGGGCTGAGGCAAGTTCTCGACGCGACTTTCTCCGGAAGGGAACCGCGGCTGCCATAACGTTGCCGGCGGCACTTTCGGTTGTGGGGGCCTGCAGTGAATCGAAGGCCGCGGCACCCCCGAAGGCCGCCGCCGCTCCCGCCGCTCCGCCGACACCGCGGCAGAGAGCGGACGCCATGGATGCAATGCACGAAAAGGGTGTCAAGTCGTTTCCGGCCAGGACCACAGGGCAGGGCAACCAACTGCTTACGCCAAGGCTGGAGAAGGGTGTAAAGGTCTACGACCTGACGGCGGAGGAGGTTCAATGGGAAGTAGAGCCTGGCCGGAAGGTGAAGGCGTGGGCTTATAACGGTCAGGTCCCCGGACCACAGATTCGGGTGCGTGAGGGTGATCGGGTCCGAGTCAATCTTACGAATAAGCTCCCCGAATCCACGGCGATTCACTTCCACGGGTTGGAGCTGCCGAATGATCAAGACGGAGTTCCGTTTATTACGCAGCCCCCGATCAAGCCGGAAGAGAGCTACACCTACGACTTCACAGTCCCCAACGCCGGCTCTCATATGTACCACTCGCATCATAATGCGGCAGTGCAAGTCGGGCTTGGCCTGCTGGGGGCCTTCATCGTGGAGCCCAGGAGAGCGGTGGCAGCCCAGCGAGCCGACGTGGACTACGTGATGGTGCTCAATGATGGTTCACACGGATACACGTTGAACGGCAAGGGCTTTCCCGCTACTGAGCCGATCGTATGCACCCAGGGGCAAACCGTTCGGGTCCGATTCATGAACGAGGGCATGATGATCCACCCGATGCACCTTCATGGCATGCATATGACGGTGATCGCGAAAGATGGTTGGGATCAACCCGCGCCCTGGAAATGTGACACCCTCAACATTGCCCCTGGCGAGCGCTGGGATGTATTGGTCAAGGCCACCAATCCAGGAACCTGGGCCTTCCACTGCCATATCCTGCCGCACGCCGAGTCGGAGCACGGCATGTTCGGCATGGTGACGGCACTGGTCGTCAAACCTGCCGTCGTTTAGGAGCCAACACTCCGCATGCGGATTCTCGTGGTGGAAGACGACCCCAAGGTGGGCGGATTTCTGGAGCAGGGACTCAAGGAAGAGGACCACGAGGTCGAGCGGGGTCATGATGGGGACCAGGCGGTCAGCATGGCTCTAGAGAAGGACTACGATCTCATCCTGCTCGATTACATGCTCCCCAAACGGAACGGGCCCCAGGTGGTCAGGACGCTACGGGATCAGGGTCGCTCGACCCCGGTCCTCATGTTGACCGCCCGCGACGCGCCGGAGGACATTCAACTCTGTCTGGCTTCCGGAGCCAACGCCTATCTGACCAAACCGTTTCGTTTTGCCGAGCTGCTGGCCGAAATCCATCGGCTGGCGCAAGTCCCAGAGAGCTGATGGCAAACCCAGGTCCAACGTTCAGCCTCCAGCGAACCCTCGCGGTCCGGTTCTCGGTAACCATATTCGCCGGACTGCTCGGTCTGGCACTCTGGGGTTATCTGGGCCTTCGTGACACTCTGATGGAGCAGTTGGACCGCTCGCTGCAGAGCTCCGCTCAACTCCAGGTCGATAATTTCGCCGCCCACGGCGGCCTCGCCGCGCATCCGGTCGCTGCGCTGGATCGCTTCATCGAGAACGTCAATCGCTTTGTCGCCATCCGCGACTCCGCCGGCCGGATCATCGCCAGCAACATCGCTCGTCTGGGGACCGATCTTCCCGTGGAACCCCAGGCGTTCCAGAGAGCGCGCCACGGTCGCGGTGCTCTGGTCACCCACCAGTGGCAGGGCAACGGGTTCCGGTCGCTTTACCTCTCAATGCCGCCAATGGGCAGCTCTGAGGCGGCAGTCATCCAGGTGGGCGCCTCCCTGATTCCGCTCGAGGCCCGTCTCAACACCGTGCTCCTGCGGATGATCGGAACCGTCCTCCTGATGACACTCGCCACCGCGATTGGGGCCGGCTGGCTGGCTTCTTCCGCAGTGGCTCCGGTTCATCAGATTACCGCCCAGGCCCGTGCCATTACGGGCGAGGTGGCCGGTCAACGAATCACCGCCCATGCCGACGTGACTGAGTTCCACGGCCTCACCAACGTGATCAATGCCATGCTGGTTCGGCTGGAGCGATCGTCCCAGTGGCATCGGCGGATCATTCGTGACCTCGGCCACGATCTGCGAACCCCGGTGACGGCAATGCGTGCAGGAGTCGAGGTTGCGCTCTGGGGTGAGCGAAGCCCGGAGGACTACCGTCGCATCCTCGCGAGCACGCTGGAAGAAATCGACCGCCTCACCCTGATCTGCGATGCCCTGGTACTCCTCGGCAGACTACAGGCGGGTCAGGTCAAGCTCGACCTGGCCGAGCTGGATGCCAGAGCACTTGCCCGCGAGGCAGTGGCGGGCGTGCAGGAGAGTATTGGAGGCCATTATGTGCTGTTGGTGGCGCCGTCCGAGCCAGTGGCTATCCGAGCCGACGCCCGTCTCATGCGCATGGTGCTGGAACAGCTGCTCGACAATGCGCGACGCTATACCCCACCGGGTTCTCGCATCGAGATCGTCATGCAGACGAACGACAAGGAAGCGCTGATAACGGTCGAGGATAACGGGCCCGGTCTTTCAGACGAGGTACTACCCCACTTGTTCGAGCCGTTCTTCCGAAGCGACACGGCCAGAGCCCGCGAGGGAGGACCCGGCCTCGGCCTCACCGCCACTGCTTCCATCATTGCACTGCATGGAGGAACCGTGAGGGCACAGCGAGGCTCCGAAGGCGGTCTCCTCGTCAGCATTACCCTCCCCCGGGTGGGAAGCAGTGCAGGGTTAACGACCGCTGCAAGCTCCGACCGACCGGTATGGAGCGGAGCCGAACGATCGGGCGCGGCCATCCCCGGTTAGTGGTTCTTTCAATGCGCTATGCCGACGGGACGGGTGGGCGGTGCTTCTCC